>NZ_AJXD01000050.1:0-9985 GCF_000264725.1 Acinetobacter sp. HA
AAAATCAATAGTGCTTTATTCAAAACACCAAATCTGGCTCATCAATTTTCTGACATCAATTTCTCAAATAAACTTCGAGTAATTTCTACCATCAATCAATGAAAATAATTTCGATCAATCAACCAGTAAAAATCCACACAAGTTGTTCTTCATAATCTCTTAATGATCTTTCTAACACCTCGTCAGTGCCAGAAGCTGGACTCAAAACACCGGATAACTCAGCGTCTCGCTTCGTTCATCACCGTGTATCTCGTCGGTATGGGTGCATTATAGGGCAATTTCCTACACGTGCAAGTGCTTTTCACTGACACAAATCACGAGTGTACTATTTTTATGCACCAATATGGATCATTTTTATTCTATTATTCACATAACCACATGATTATAAAATAAAAATAACCGTAAAAGATTTCTACATCATTTTTTACTTATTTTTTGCGGGCTTGCTGTTTTAATGCTCACACTATTAATAATAATTGGTTTTAGCGGCACATTTTGATGCATTCCATAGTTGGCAGTTGGAACACCAGCAATTTTATCAATCACATCCATGCCTTTAGTTACTTTACCAAATACTGCATAACCCGCATTCATAGGAGAACGGTTCAAAAAGTTATTATCGACCAGGTTCACAAAGAACTGGGAACGGGCTGAATCTGGCTGGTTCATACGGGCCATGGCTAAAGTGCCACGTGTATTGCTTAAACCATTATAAGATTCATTCTTAATAGTTGACTTATTATTTGGCTTTTCCACCATATTCGCATCAAAGCCGCCCCCCTGTACCATAAAACCTGGAATCACCCGGTGAAAAATGGTGCCTTTATAGAAGTTGTCTTTTATATAGTCTTCAAAGTTTTTGGCAGAGATCGGTGCTTTATCATTATAAAGCTCAATTTCGATATTCCCCATAGAAGTTTTCATTTCAACTATGGAATTGGCCGCCAGTGCTGGTAAAGCTAAAGCTGTTAAAGCTATTGCATATAATGGTTTTTTAACATTTTTAACTCATCTACTCAGAAGTAAGGGTTGAGAATCAAGCTATATTAATCTTTGATACCCATTAATGCATTACCCTAACCGACCAATTACAAGAGAATAAGAATGAACGTGCATCGTTTGCAGGAGAAAAATATTCATCAGTTTCCTCCCTGGCATTTACAGGGAGAGGGTTTTATTTTGAATTATTGGATTACACCGCACTTTATCCGTGAATCTCGGAATTTTGGAATTGCTCCTTCTCCGCTGGGCCGTGTTGTACAAGTTATGCTGGTACATTATCACCATTCTCCTGTAGGTCCTTATGACGAGCTACTGATTATGGACCATCCTTTAATAAGTCGAAGACGTCTGTCTACTATTCCAAAGATTTATGTTTCTACGCATGAATCTATTGTTCACGGTCAGCACTTATGGGGGATACCGAAGGAATACGCAGAATTTGAATGGCAGGAACAAGGACAGGAAGTCATTTGTCGAATCACTCATCAAGGGCAAAACATGACTGTTCTTCTGAAGAAATCTAAATCATCACGTTCCTTCTATTTAAATAGCTATCATCTTCCAACATCCATGTTAAAGATTCGACAAACTTGGAAATCGTCACATTATCAGTTTAGCCCGCAATTCAGAGGCTATCTATCCAAACTCGCTCAGGTAGAGTGGCAAAATACTCAATCGATTTTCCCGGATTTTTCCCGCGCTAAATATATACAAAGCTTTTATGTACCTAAATTCAATCTGATCTTTCCCGAAGCCAAGGTACATAAAAAGTAAAAACAGGTGTTTCACGTGAAACACCTTAATTGAGATTTGATTTATTACTCTATATAGATAGAGAGCTATTTTTAACTATGCTTATCCCAGAACTTACGGAAGTGTTTACTCATTTCAATTACATTCTTTTTGGCGCGTCTTGAAATACTGGTCAAATTAATAAAACCATGCGTCTGATCGGTATAATCATGATAATGCACTTTCGCTCCATGCTGACGCAACTTATGTGCATAAATAGCCCCTTCATCATGCAACACATCATGACCAGCAGTAATCAGATAAGTCGGCGGTAAATTTTTCAGGTTGCCATAGGTCGGTGAAATGAGTGGATCATCCAAAGCAATTTCATGTCGTTCCACATAATGATAAGTCACCAGTTCGATATCACCATCAGTGAGTACCAGACCATCTTTATAAGCAAAATAGGAAGGATGACGGCTTTTAAAGTCCATGGCTGGATAAAGCAGTAACTGGGCCTGAGGTACATAAACCTTGTCTGCACTGCGCTGAGCTACAACTGCTGCTAAATTGCCACCCGCACTGTCTCCTGCGACTGCAATGCGTTTTTTAGAATTCTGAGCTGCTTGCTGTGTTGATGCGCCCAAGCCAGTGCATCTTCGCAAACTTGAACAATTTGTGAAGGATGATGTTCCGGCGCCAGAGGATAAGCGACACTTAATACTTGGGCATGCGCGTGTTTGGCCAGCAACCGACAATATTCATCATGTGTGTCCAGACTGCCAATCAGGAAGCCTCCTCCATGATAAAATATAATTAAAGGCAACTTTTTAGCTGGAGCCGGGTGATAGTGACGTGCTTGTACGATGCCACTGTGCAAGGATAACCGGATATCTTCAACCTGGCGAATAGCAGTCGGTTTGGATTTTAGCAATTGCATGCTCTGTTCAAAGAAAATACGTGACTGCGCGATATCTTCTCTGACTATTCCAGTTTTGCCCTGTTTTAACTGCACGGCCATCAGACATTTTACAAAGGGATCCAGTTCAGGATAGTGGTAAGGATAATCCAGACTTCTGACTATTCTTTCCTGAGCAATTTTAGGTAATCGGTCCAGCAGACGTGCTGCTACCCCTTGCCCCTTATCCATCATGGCCTGTAATTGCTGACTCGATATCACCATAGCTTCCCATCCTTATTCGCTTAATTCTTCATATTTTCTACATGATCAGGGTGTATTTTGACCATATTCTTATATAAGTGCCCACATCGACATACAAATTTAGGCAGATCAATAAGCTAATCTCATTTTATCCCCCTGTCATTGACAATTTAAGCTGCTGTTGAGGCATAAATTGTAGGATTGACCTTAACAAGGAGTGCTCACCTATGGCTAGAAAACTGATATTCGTATCAATTGCGACGAGCTTATTGGCTGTAGGTTGTGTCGCATTCCCTGAAGATGACTATTATGACGGACGTTATAATAGAGCTTATGACTATCGCTATGACCGCGATTACCGTTATGATCGGCAGCGTTGGGAATATGAACAGCAACGACGTTTACAGCAGGAACGTCGCCGAACTGAACTGGAACGTCAGCGACTAGAGCAACAGCGACGCCAGTTAAATGATCAACGTAGAAAACAGATTGAGTTGGATCACAGACGTCAGCAGGAACGCCAGCGTATTGAACAGCAACGCAAAAAAATCAGTAGCAGCCAAGCGGCTAGAAACCGAGCCGAGGCAGAGCGTAAAAAGCGTGGACAGCAGACAGATACACGTCGCCGAGCAGCTGAACAGCAGCAACGACGTAAAGCTGAACAGAACCGAAATGAACGTGTCAAACGCTGGCAGGAATCACGTCGCTAGAATAGTAAGATTAATCTAAAAAGTTGAAAGCGACTTAAACGGCCACTGATCCAGATAAGTTTCATCTATAAAAAAGCCCGATCTCGGGCTTTTTTTAATGTCTTTATGAATAGAAATAGATGTTAGATAGCTATTATAGAATAAAACCCCTGAAGCGTATTTCTTCAGGGGTTTTATAGGGTTGTGTTTAAACGAACATCCTCTCGTTTATATGCTTCTCAGCAAATTTTTAAGAACTTCCTGTTCTCGATAAATCAATATTAGGCTGATTCGAGTATCTAACAAAGTAGATATTGTCCTGAATCCTTGTAGGCTTTAATTTACAGCTTTTCTATAAGTGACTGATCACTAGAATGTGAGAAGAAAATTAATAAATTTTACGCAAAAAAAAAGCTTATCTAGAGAGGATAAGCTTGAAAAACACATTTCAAAATAAGAAGAAACTACAGCGATAGAATCTGAAACGAATAATACGAAGTTGATCATTTTTTGTGAAATACTTTATTGCTTAGTTATTAATCGCTTTTATGTCTAAAAAACAGTCAACATAAACATTCAGGCAAAAAAATAGCTGAGTCTTGGGGTATTCAGCTATAAAAGGGTAAAACGAATCAGGAACAGTAACCTAGTTCGGCTCTCTCCTTCTGAACCAGGTCACTGTTGATAAAGCTATGATGGTGCTTTTGATTTAATTTTTAAAACAGATAAATATTATTATTTATATCTAAAAATACGATTAAAAATTTTTCTGATTAAAAACATTATTTTAATGAATGATTTATTTTCTAAAAACTAATTTAAGTACTTATACATTCATCTCTCATCTAATTACTAAGATCAAAACTAACTAAAAATTCTGAGGTTTTTATCTTCAAAACAGAGAAATTGTCTGCTTTTTCTCATTTCAATCCAGTTTGGAACAACAGAAATACGGACTTTTGCAATAAATCTTAAAATTAATCACTCATTTCGCTTGAATTTTGAAGCCCAGCCCCGACTTCTTTATGTAATTAAGAACTTCCCAAATCATGGCAGTTCAGCATTCACACAGTTAGCACTGATACCGAAGGACTGTACATGTTTAAGAACCCATTTAAACGGAGTAAATCAATGGCGACTGAGCAAAACGATCAAGCTCAAGAACTTGAGCAAGAGCAAACGGAACAACAAACAGCTCAAGCTGAACCTGAACAAGCTGAAGTTACCGTTGAGTCTTTACAGGAACAAATCGCCCAGCTTGAAGGCGATTTAAAACTGGAAAAAGCACGTACTGCAAATGCCGTATATGAGGCACAAAAAAGTGTAGAACGCATTCAGCGCGAATCAGAAAAGCATAAAGATACTGTTTTGGAAAAGTTCTCTAAAGAGCTGTTAGAAACTGTAGATAACCTGGAACGTGCAATTCTCGCTGCGGGTGAAGAACAAGGCCCGTTACGGGAAGGCGTAGAACTAACTTTAAAAGGTTTACTGACAACATTAGAAAAATTTGGTGTGGTCGTAGTTGATACCGAGAATGGTTTTAATGCCGAGTTACATCAGGCAGTTGGTATTGCACCAGATGCCAAAGCCAATGAGATCGGTACAGTCTTGCAAAAAGGCTATGCCCTGAACGGCCGTTTATTACGTCCTGCAATGGTTATGGTTGGCGCTTAAGCTAAATAAATTCGGGAGTTTGTGAAATTTTTTCTAAAAATTTACTTGAAAAAAATTGAACGGCTCTCATATCCGATAACAAGTAAATCCCTTTTAATTTCCCTTTGATAAGGGAAACAATTTGGGAATAAAAGAATTTTTGAGGAAACATCCAAATGGCTAAAATCATTGGTATTGACTTAGGTACTACAAACTCATGTGTTGCAGTACTTGAAGGCGACAAAGTTAAAGTTATCGAAAACGCTGAAGGCGCACGTACAACTCCATCTATTATTGCGTACAAAGATGGTGAAATTCTGGTGGGTCAATCAGCTAAACGCCAAGCGGTAACGAATCCTAAAAATACATTATTCGCGATCAAACGTCTGATCGGTCGTCGTTATGAAGACCAGGCAGTACAAAAAGATATCGGTCTGGTTCCTTACAAAATCCTGAAAGCTGACAATGGCGATGCTTGGGTTGAAGTAAACGACAAGAAACTTGCACCACAACAGATCTCTGCAGAAGTTCTGAAAAAAATGAAGAAAACTGCAGAAGACTATCTGGGTGAAACAGTGACTGAAGCGGTGATTACTGTTCCTGCTTACTTCAATGATGCGCAACGTCAGGCTACTAAAGATGCAGGCCGAATTGCAGGCTTAGAAGTTAAACGTATCATCAACGAACCAACTGCTGCTGCACTTGCGTTCGGTATGGACAAGAAAGAAGGCGACCGTAAAGTTGCTGTATACGACTTGGGTGGTGGTACTTTCGACGTATCAATCATTGAAATTGCTGACCTTGATGGCGACCAGCAAATCGAAGTGTTATCTACCAACGGTGATACATTCCTGGGTGGTGAAGACTTCGATAACGCATTGATCGACTATCTGGTTGAAGAGTTCAAGAAAGAACAAAATGTGAATCTGAAAAACGATCCACTTGCGTTACAACGTCTGAAAGAAGCTGCTGAAAAAGCAAAAATCGAGCTTTCTTCTTCTAACGCAACTGAAATCAACCTTCCATACATCACTGCAGATGCGACTGGTCCTAAACACTTAGTGATCAATGTTACTCGTGCAAAACTTGAAGGTTTGGTTGCTGACCTGGTTGCGCGTACGATTGAGCCTTGCCGTATTGCACTTAAAGATGCTGGTCTTTCGACTTCTGACATCTCTGACGTAATTTTGGTAGGTGGTCAGTCTCGTATGCCACTTGTACAACAAAAAGTACAAGAATTCTTCGGTCGTGAGCCACGTAAAGACGTGAACCCGGACGAAGCAGTCGCAATAGGTGCTGCGATTCAAGGTGCGGTATTGTCTGGCGACAAAACTGACGTACTTCTGCTGGATGTAACGCCTTTAACACTTGGTATTGAAACCATGGGCGGCGTGTTGACTCCAATCATCGAGAAAAACACCACGATTCCTGCGAAAAAATCGCAAGTATTCTCTACCGCTGCTGACAACCAGCCTGCAGTAGACATTTCGGTTTACCAAGGTGAACGTAAAATGGCTCAACAAAACAAATTGTTGGGTAACTTCCAGTTAGGCGATATCCCACCAGCTCCACGTGGTGTGCCACAAATTGAAGTATCGTTCGACATCAACGCCGATGGTATCTTGAAAGTATCTGCGAAAGACAAGAGCACTGGTAAAGAGCAATCTATCCAGATCAAAGCAAACTCAGGTTTGTCTGATGCTGAAATCGAAGCAATGATCAAAGATGCTGAAGCGAATGCTGAAGAAGACCGTAAGTTTGAAGAGCTGGCTAAAGCACGTAACGAAGCGGATGCCTTGGTTTCTTCTGCTCAAAAAGCAGTGAAAGATCTTGGTGAACAAGTGACTGCTGACGAAAAAACTGCAATCGAAACTGCAGTGTCTGAGTTAGAAGCATCAACTAAAGAAAATGATGTAGAAGCGATCAAAGCGAAAACTGAAGCGCTGCAAAACATCATCATGCCGATTACTCAACGTGCTTATGAAGCAGCTCAAGGCCAAGGCGGTGCGCAAGGTTTTGATCCAAATGCTTTCCAGGGCGGTGAAGGTCAACAACAAAAAGCGGATGACGGCGTTGTAGATGCTGAGTTCACTGAAGTGAAAGATGATAAAAAATAATTTGTCAGCTTAAGCTTAAAAAAAACCGCGCGAAAGCGCGGTTTTTTTATGCCTAAACTTGAAGGAATAAATGGAAAATTACCAAAATTGGATCGTATTTTCAGGCAAAGCTGTTTAAGTTAAATCAAATATTAAAATATCCTGAACTTATGAAAATTCTTATTTTGTTGCCTTTACTCAGTTGCTTGGGCCTGACGGCGTGTAGCCTGCCTGTTTCATCTTCCCCATCTCAAAGCACTTCAACTCAATCTACCCAAGCCATTGCCCAATTATTTGATCAGGCGCAAAGCGCAGGTGTTTTAGTGATTCAGCGTGATCAACAGATACAGGTCTATGGCAATGATTTAAGCCGTGTAGATACCGAATATGTTCCCGCCTCTACTTTTAAAATGCTCAATGCCCTGATTGGCCTGCAACATGGCAAAGCCACAACCAATGAAATTTTTAAATGGGATGGCAAGAAACGCAGTTTTGCAGCCTGGGAAAAAGACATGACTCTCGGCCAAGCCATGCAAGCTTCTGCTGTACCGGTCTATCAGGAACTGGCACGTCGCATTGGTCTGGAACTAATGCAACAGGAAGTGCAACGCATTCGATTTGGTAATCAGCAGATTGGTCAGCATATCGACAACTTCTGGTTAGTCGGACCTTTGAAAATCACCCCGGAACAAGAAGTCGAATTTGCCTCTGCGCTTGCTCAAGAGCAACTTGCCTTTGATCCTCAAGTCCAGCAACAAGTCAAAGCCATGTTACTGTTACAGGAGCGACAAGATTATCGCCTATATGCCAAATCCGGTTGGGGTATGGATGTGGAGCCGCAAGTCGGCTGGCTCACCGGCTGGATCGAAACACCTCAGGACGAAATCGTGGCATTTTCACTGAATATGCAGATGCAAAGTAATATGGATCCGGCGATCCGTCTTAAAATTTTGCAGCAGGCCTTGGCCGAATTAGGGCTTTATCCGAAAGCTGAAGAGTAACGTAAATAGGCATGGGAAAAACGCCAAATTTAAGCTATATTTTTAAGAATAAACATTTAAATAAAAAATATGCGTCTTTTGTTCTGTCTAGTCGTAGTGGTATTACTAGTTGCAGGTTTTCTGCATCTACAGACCCAGTCTCATCCGCAGCTAAAATTCAACTCTCTGACTGACCGACTCACCCATCCTTTTGATACGCGCTTACGCTTTAAGGTGGATCAGGTCGACCCGGGTTTTGGACTGACCCGTGAAGAAGTGATTCAACTGGCACAAGAAGCCGTTGAGATCTGGCATCGTGGCACTGGCCGTGATGACCTGATGGTCTATGATGAAAATGCACAGCTCAGCATCAAGCTGATTTATGATCACCGCCAGCAGGAATATGATGCACTGAAAAAAACCACACAGAAATTACTTCGCGATGAAGCCCAATATCAACGTCAGGCAGAAAACCTGACCGCCTCCCGAAATCATCTGGATCAGCAACAGCGTCAGCTGTTAGAGCAGCGCAATCTGCTACAACTCCAGTTCGAGCAACTCATGCTACGGCGCAATCAGCCGGGACTTTCTGCTCATCAACGTCAGCAGTTGCAACAGGAATTTAACGAGCTTCAATTCAGGTCAGAACGTTTCCAGCGTGAAGCAGAATATCTGCAGCAACAACAATTATCTTTTAATACTCAGGTTTCCGCCTATCAAAGCAGTGTTCAGTCTCACCATAACAATATCAATCAGGCACAACAGCGCTTTCCGCCACGCCAGTTCCATAAAGGAATTTTTAAAGGCGATGAAATCCATATCTATCAGTTTGATGCGCAAGATGACTTGCGTCTAACACTGGCACATGAACTGGGTCATGCCTTGGGTTTATTGCATCATGGCGATCCTGAAGCATTGATGTATCCGGTACTGGGTGAACAAAAGCTGGAAAATTTCGAACTGCGCCCGGCAGACAAGACTTTGCTATATACACGCAAATCTTAAGCGATTTAATTCCTTATAAGTTTTATGTCTTTATTATCTTTTTGAACGACCATAGTCGATGATTTCATGTTATTGTGAGCATCTATCATTCACCAAAGCCCTCTGTGGAGATCGGCATGAGTTATTACCATATCCTGATTGAAGCCAATGATCATATCAGTACAATTGATGAAACTCGTGATATCGAAATCTTTGATATTGTAGAACTTCAGCCTTATTTGCATGCGATTCTGCTCCCTTATTTCAATGAGCAGCTGATTGAACTTGAGGATGAAAATATTGCTTACCAGGATATTCTGCATTTAGAAGTGAGGCAAACTCTGCTGCCGATCAACGACCTGATTGAGGAAGAACAAAAACTGTTACCAAGTGATACCGACATTACTATCACAGCTTATGAGATTTTTCTCTGTACACGACAAATTTCACAGAACCCTTATCCTATCAGGGTTCTGCCTTCTTAAAATTGCCAAAATTTCCTTAAACTCTTCTTTTTTCCCAAAACCAATTAAACGCTGAATCGCCATTTGAACATAGTCTAAACCATAGCGAAATAAACTCATTGAGAGTCGTCCATGCTTCTTTATTTTTATCGCTTTTTTTTGATCATGTTGCCATTCACCCGTTAAGTAACACCAACAGAAGCTTATAGCTAACACCGCAATC
>NZ_AJXD01000051.1:0-7944 GCF_000264725.1 Acinetobacter sp. HA
TTTTAAGTATTTAAAACCAATTCTTCAAATGAGGACACGCCCTAGATTTAACTACATTTAAAAAAAGACTCGATCTAGCATTGAGCTGCAATTCAAACTCTTCACCCTCCCCATATTGATAAAATTCAATATGACGAAACCAAGTGCTCGCCAACTTTGAAATTTTATTTTCATCTAAATATTGAAGAGTACCTACTTTCCAATTAGCAGGTAATGAATATTGTTTATATCCTTGTGGTCTGCTTGTACAAATAATTCTAGCATCATGAGATTCTAAAAAAGTTATAACACGGTCTATTGCTTGCTGCCCTAAATATTCATTTCCAGACTCATCAAGACCATCTAAAAGTATTAGTAAATTACCAGTGTTTATAGCTTTTTTAAATAATGGATAAATATCATTGTAACCAAACTGATGTAACCAATCTTTTAAATAATCATCTATATTAAGAATCTCTTTTTTTTCTATTGCAGATGTAAATCCAGAAAACGAGATCCATATTGGAACACAAGTGTTAAAAAAATTGTTATTGAGTTTTTGATTATCAGTAATAGGTTCTAAAATTGTTAAAGTTAAATATCTTAAAAAAGCACTTTTACCTAAACCAGGTTCACCAATAATAATGCCATTTTCATGACCTAGAATCCACTCTAATATAGGTGATATATTTTCATAACCAATATTACTATTTTTATATTCATTTTCCTCATTTGAGTAAATATAGTCATCCTCTATAGGAGAATCAGTTTCTTTAGGGAGATTTATATAGCTTCCTTGAATATACTCACTAATATCAGAAGGAATATATCTTTCTCTTAAGTCGATAAATCGATTTGTATGTGTACTATTTAATCCAGGATCATGTCTAGCAAATAAAGTTGAGTAAAACTTAAACAAACGGTTGCGTAAATTATTTATCTCATACCCATTCGCCCTATCTCCGAGTAATTCAGCTTTTTCTAATCCATTAAATCGTTTAACCCATTCTCTACCAAAAAAATCATCAACTATCTCTGGTAAGTTTTTTAATTTTAGTGATAATTGACCTGTTTCAGTAGCATCCCATACTATGAAATCTATGCCTTTCTGTCTTAGAATTTTTTTTTGATTTTCAATTTCATCAACTTGTTGGGTGTGGTTCATTGGGATCGTTATACATAAAACAAATATTTGTGTTTGTGGAGCCCATTTACCTATTAAAAATTTATTTACAGCAGTTTTGATATCTAAAGCATTAAAAGTTTTTACTCTTTTACATTGGAAACATGCTTTTTTTTCTGTTGTCTTTATACTTGCTAAAATATCTAAGCCACTTTGGTCTTGGCCCCTTACTCCATAAAGATAAGTATCTGTAATAGTAAACTCTTGACTTACTATCCTAGCAATTAATTTTTCAAAATTTTCCCATTCTAATTTATCAAATGGCAATGTTTGTTCTAAGGTATCAATTGGAGGTAAAGGTGGTTCACCATGGGGTAAACAAAATAATTCTTGATCAAAATTCATACTTTATTAGATATAATAAAAATTGTATTAATTATATACTAATCAAAAATTAACTTATTAATTTAAAAAAACTATTTTCCATGAAAGAAATAAAAATTTTAAGTTAATTTTTATCTTTAATCTCATTTAGAAATTTTATTAAATCTTTATCTATAGCTTTTAACCAATCCATTAACTCAATCACATCTAACCGCCTTTCTAGAATTTCAACTTTAGATACATAAGACTGAGGCTTCCCCAAACATTGGGCAAGCTCCACCTGAGTCACATTTTTAGACTCACGCAGTTCTATAAGTTTCTTAATTAGGTCTTGATACCTAGGATCGTGTATTGAGCGCATGGCTCAATATCAGTTACAATTAAAAATATCCCAAAATAGGATATTTAAACTTAACCCTATCTGTTTACAGAAATTTTTCGTTTAGAAATGGAAATTTTTTTAAATGGTAGTTTAGGAATTCGATGTGAAGCAAAAATTTTCAGTAGCTCAAATCAACAGTATTGTTAAAAAGAATTTAGCAGGTGCAACTGTCGAACAACTTTGCCAAGAGTATAAAATAAGTGTTGCTACTTTCTACCGTTGGAAAGCTAGTTATTTAGATATCGATGAACAGATTTTTACTCGACTCAATAAGTTAGAACAGGAAAATTTAGCTCTCAAACAGATGTATGCTGAAGAAAAATTATCTAAGCGTCTAGAAATGTAGAAGGTTTAACTAATCACTACTATATAATTCTTCTCACATCTTCTCCCCCATTATCCTTATCAAAAATCTCGAATGTAAATTTCAATGATAATTTGCATTCGAAGCATCCCATAGGGCATCTAATGTCAGAAAATACCCTCCGTCCAAGAGACTTAAAACTCGTGTTTTATGCAATAAATCTGATAATGCTCTTACTCTTTCCTTCCTTGTAATACCCACTATTATCTTATCTTCCATTGCTAACAATAGATCTAGCAAAATTTTGACATTATTCGAGAAACTATCCTCAAAATTTTCACCAAATATTTCCTTTGTAGAGCTAACTGAAGAAAAAACGTAGAAATTAACCAATGAGATAAGATGTTCACGATAATAAAAGAATGGAATTTCAGTACAAATGATAAGTAACGTTCTATAAATAGACTGGCTTATTGCAAAAGTATTCCCGTCTCTATTAGCAGCCAATTTTAAAAAAATTACCTGCGCAGCCAAAGCATCAAGTCCTGCTAACCTTTCTAACCTTATTAGTTCTCTTCTTGATAAATCTGGTACTAATTCAAGACTGGTATCATATTTATTTGGTTTATAAAGAACTTTCTGAACATCCCATGGAAGTTGGCTAATTCCATGTTTAATAAGCCAATCTATCTCTTTGTTTCCACGAATAGCTTGCCAAAGAATATTATTAATAACTTTACAACTTCCGAATACATGTCTTTCAGCAGCATCAATAAGCTTTTGATTTGGAGTATGTTTACCAACTCGGTAGCCTCTCCATTTATTATTATGATAGGCATCACCATACTCATTTTTACCAAAGGCTTCTGGTTCAATAATCCTTTCTATCTGGTAATCCGAATTTTTTGACAAATTTTCTCTGATGTACGAATACCACAGTGCTACTCGTACAGCATCGATATGATCTCTTCGTTTTATTTTAGCTTTTTGCATGTTGCGTGGACCTTGACGCAACCATAAAAAATTATGGATTATTGTTAATAATCAAATAATTACAAAATCATATTAGAGTAATCTTTGAAGCCATTTTTACTTTCTACACTACTTATTTAATACGGTATATGATTTTGTTGTGACAGGTTAGGACAAACCAAAATGCAAAATAATATTCTTGTCGATGCAGAAATGATTGAGCGAGACCTTTTTGATCGTTATGGTCCACTTATCATGGATGATGCTTTAAGAATAGCTTTAGGCTACAAATCAACTGAAGCATTTAGACAAGCTTTAACTCGAAAGACTGTTCCTATACCAGTCTTTTCTGTTGAAAATCGTCGTGGTAAATATGCTCTAGTCAAAGATGTAGCAATATGGCTAGCCAATCAACGTAATTCAACTTTAGAAAAGAACCAAAGACTCTAATATGAATTGATTTCAAAAATCAAAGATGGGAGAAATGTGACAAAGTAATAACTCAAATAAAAACGGACCCTTAAAGGATCCGTTGATGACTCTATATAAAGATACAGAGACGTCAGAAATCATAGTATCTTCCGTATAAAGTCACCAGTCAAGTAGCCGTTATTCAATTTGAATAGCGTTGAATCCTCTTATTCTCATTTCTTTATTAAGAATGAGAGAATGCTGGGAGATACAAATATGTCTTATAAGACTCTATGTTCAAAAAGAGAAATCCAACAGAATATTCTTCAACAGATCAAAGAGGCTTTTGAAACCACGGCTAATATAGCTTCCACTATCCACGGTCAACGTAAGATTTATCAAGGCTCTTTTGGCCGTCGAACTTCCCTATTTCCTAGTCAAAAGTGTTGTGGTGCTATACCACTAGAAAGCCGTCTTGAACTAGCTCATGCGATACGTTTAGAACAAGATCCCAACATCACAAATTATCGCTCACAAGCTTTAAAAATTTTAATTACCGATAAACAGTATTGTTACCCAGATTTTTTAATACAAACCAAAGAAGGTAGTTATGAAGTTCACGAAGTCAAACCATCCATAGCCTCATTATCAACAGAAGATTTAAACCGCTTTGCAATACTTTCTGTTTTACTCCACTCAATTAATATCACTTTTAAGCTAATAGAGCACACAGATTTACCAAGTGAATCAGAGGTTTCTCAGCTACTTTACTGGTATCAAAGAGGACATCGATTTAACTGGAATCATTTAGAAATCGATTACGCCTTAAATCACTTGCAAGAAACTCAATACGATGATCCTAAACAAGTCTATAGAAAGCTCGAATCAATCGGTTTGAAGCAAGAGTTAGGTGATTATCTATTCTTTCACAAGAAAATTAAGATTTCCAAAGGAAAACTTAATGATCCTAAAGGAGTCTTTTAATATGAAAAAGGCTCTATTTAATCCTCAGCCCGGTTATCGCTTTTACTTTCAAGAGCATCCTAATTACATATTCGAAATAGGGTCTATTACTCACACCACTATACGTTATGCAGCTATCGCTGGTGGTAAGGCTTTTTCAATAGGATTGAATGACTTTGAAAATCAGTACAAAGCTG
Source organism: Acinetobacter sp. HA (assembly GCF_000264725.1). Lineage (NCBI taxonomy): Bacteria > Pseudomonadati > Pseudomonadota > Gammaproteobacteria > Moraxellales > Moraxellaceae > Acinetobacter > Acinetobacter sp. HA. Next base: position 4,716 of record NZ_AJXD01000051.1, read on the forward strand.
GTGAGATTTTATGTGTATTTGCACCTGAAAAACTTATCCTTAACCCTAAATATAGTACTGAAATTCACCGCAAAGAACGCTATATCATCTCTGCTCTTCAAAAACTTAAACATCCTACATGCATAAAACAGCTCTCATTATTGATCCAAAAAATAGCAATTGAGATTAAAGATCGTACCCCCCCTTCACCCCGAACAGTTGCTAGATGGATATTCAAATATAGAAGTTATTCCCAAAATAAACTCTGCTTAAAAAATGAATATAAAGGAAATTGTTCTCTACGCTTTCCTCCGGAGGTATATCAAATTCTTAATCAAGCTATTAATGATGTTTACCTCAAACCAGAATATAGAACCAGTAAAGATGTCCAAGCTTATATGCTCGGAAGATTCATGGAGCAAGGGATATCTCTTGACAACTTGCCGAGTCTTAGAAGTATTCAAAAACATATTAAAAAACTAGACCCCTATCTCACTTTGAAAATAAAACAAGGGAGTCGAATTGCAAAAAAAGCATTTCAAGCAGCTGGTCAAAATATTATCAGCCCATTTGCACTTTATATGGTCGAAATTGACACTCATTATCTAGATATTATTGTGATTGATCCTAAGACAAATGTTGCTCTTGGACGACCATTTCTAGCTTGTGCTATTGATGTTTACTCTAGAGCGATTGTCGGTACATATATCAATATGTATCCACCAAGCGCAGCAACGACATTAGCTGTTATTAAAGAGATGGTAACTCGGCCCACTCTTGGTTTACCTGGAGGAATTCCAAGTATCATTATTCCCGATAATGGTGTGGAGTTTAAAAACAATTCATTGGCGAGGGTATGCGATCAGCTTAAAATCACGTTAACACCATCTCAGGTAGGTACGCCAAATAACAAGCCACATATAGAACGTTTCTTTAACACCCTCACCCACGGAATTCTTCAGAAACTGCCAGGGACAACCTTTTCAGACTCAATAGAGAGAGGCAGTTATAATTCAACTAAACTCGCTCAGCTCACGATAGAACAACTCAAAAAATATATTAATACATGGATTAATGAGGTCTATCACCGATCTATTCATAGTTCTACTGGTCGCTCTCCATGTGTCATGTGGCAAGATGCTATCGAAGATATTAAGCCTAGTTTTCTTACTGAAACGGATGCAGAGATTTTATGCCGCAAACCTATTGAACGAAATATTAATCATGGTCAAGTCCGTATAGATGGAATCAGCTATTTCTCACACGCACTCACAACACTACAGGCACAAGGTATAAAAAAAGTGACTGTGCTTATAGATGATTTAAATCTAAATGAAGTTTTTATCATTGATCCCACTAATAAAAACATAATCATTCAAGCAGACTCTACTAATCAAGACTATACATTTGGATTGACACGTGTAACTCACTTAGAAGTTCAAAAGATAAAAAAGGCACAATCTCGATCAGACAAGCAAAAGATCGGAGCAATGTCCGACTTGTACTATCTATATAAACTTATGCATGAGATTCAAAGCAATCTTGTGAGAAGAAAGCCAAGATTAAAACCCCTTACTCTCGAACTTCCCAAACAGCTAGAAAGGGTCGAAGAACAACTACTTTCAAAAGAAGAGGATATTGCTGAACAGCCTGTTTCCACAATAAATGAACCCACACCAATTAATCAATTTGGCTCATTGGAGGTAGTTAAACATGGAAAAATTTGAGAATCATTTTGAAAAAATTCGATCTATTAACAATATTGTTATTACTTCCAATGAATTTATGACCGCATTCACCGGCATACAAGATTGTGTCAAAAGAAGTATTTCATTTAGAGAGCCTGTTGGAAGCATGCTTCTTTCTGAAGGAGGACTCGGGAAAACCACCCTCTGTAAAACGATTTTGAGTCTGATGCCTCCTACAGAAAAAATTGAGCAGGATCATATAAAAAACATCATCCCAGTATGTTATGTGGAAGTCCCATCGCCTGCCACAGTTAAATCATTAGCAATAACGATGCTCAAAGAGCTTGGAGATCCTACTTATGAAAATGGGTATGGTACTACTGAATACTTAACTAGCAGGCTTATTTATTTACTCGCACAATGCGAAACCAAGCTTATATTTTTAGATGAATTCCACCATCTATTTGAACGTAAACCCACGTCTACGAGAATGAATCGGACTACAGGAAATTGGCTTAAAACCCTAGTAAACAGAACCGGTATTAGCTTTTGTTTAGTAGGTTTACCTGAGTTTGTACCCCTACTCCAAGTTGATAGCCAAATTGCACGCAGATTCCCATTTATCTATCAACTAAACCCATTAACCGTTGATTCTTTAAATAATAGCGGGAGTATATTTTTGTTTCTTGCTGAAGTTGCAAGAATACTCAATAAGCAAAATATTACTTTCCTTCCTGCGCTAGATAGTCAACTTATTGGCATGCAAATTCAATTAGCTACGAAAGGTTTTCACTCATACGTAATGAGCCTTATTAGGGAAAGTATCGCGCATGCTTTAAATGAGAACAGGCAAATCATTAATCCCAGTGATTTCAGCTATGCCTGGAAGTTAGGCATAACGTCATACATCAGTAAACAAAATAAAAATCCATTCGAAATGAACTATTCGCAAATCATTTCATTAATGAAATAGGCAGAATTATGCAAAATTCTCTTTTAATGCAAGCTAAGCCCTATGAAGACGAATCACCAATGAGCTTCTTGTTAAGAACGGCTGAACTCAATGCACATAGTTCAATTTTCAATTTAATAGGAAAAGAAAAATACAAATCTATCATACGTCATTCTTTAAATTACCATATCACTGATATGACCCGCTTCATCTTAGTCTTAAAAGCATTGAATCTTGATAGTTCTTATAAATTTCTAGCCTTTGAAAGATCGCAGCCGACCTATAGATCTCCAATAATTATTGGAGCAATCGAAGTTCCTTATGAGTTAATAGAACTTGAATATTTACGTTACTGTCCTATCTGCCTTTCTGAAAAAGCTTATTTTAGAAAATTATGGACCCTAAAACCAATACACGCATGTCCAATACATTCTTGTTTGTTAATTTACTCTTGTCCTCAGTGTAAACATTATCTTATTCCAAAATCAGGGGTTCGAAACTGTTCAAGCTGTGGTTTTAAACTCTGTACACGACAAATTTCACAGAACCCTTATCCTATCAGGGTTCTGCCTTCTTAAAATTGCCAAAATTTCCTTAAACTCTTCTTTTT
>NZ_AJXD01000052.1:0-3624 GCF_000264725.1 Acinetobacter sp. HA
ACTCGTCGCAACGTGAAATAAGGTTCGGTATTCCCGCCAATAGCTCAGACAGAGCAGAACCTGATCCTCCAGGCTTAACTTGGGCGGTCTGCATTTGGCAGAGACATGCTTCTGCAATTGCTCAACCATCAAATAGAAAGTTGACCATGAGATGCCTGTGTATCGCTTGAACTGAGGATCAGAAAGCTTGTTTGAATCGATGTATTTCATCCGCAGATTATGCACGAATGCCAAGAAATCCGGAGTGCAAATATTAACCAAAAAGAAGGTCGTTTTTTGATTTATGAAAGAGATCTAATGGACAAATTATTCAAAGTTTAAATACCAATTCGGTTGTATTAAATCAAAATTCCGTAGTTAAAATTGGTGTCAAAATAGAGGATGTTGCCAATATTCTAAGAGAAGGAAATGCGGCAGTTATCACACTTAAAAACGGTAAAAAAATTGTTGTAGAAAATTATTTCGACCCCGCGGTGAATGAAAGTTTACTTGTTTTTGAAGGGAATAATGGTGAGCTGTACTGGGCAGAATTTACCGACAGTTCAGGTCAATTATTAGATGTAGTTAAATACAACCCGATTACTGAGGAAGCCCTTCTTGGAGGAGGGGCAACTGACTTACTACCTTGGATTGGTGGAGCATTAGCTGTTGGGGGAATTGCAGCTGCGGTAGGTGGATCGGGTGGTTCAAGTAGTTCAAAAGATTCTACACCAGTAAATCCAATGGAAAATGCTGAAAGGCTAGTATCTCAGGCTGAAGCTGAATATAACAATGCATTAGAAATACTAGAACAAGCACAACAAGATGGCCTGATTACCCCTGAAGAACAACAAGCAGTTCAGGATGCGATTAATACAGCGGAAGAAGCAAAACAAGTTGCCCAAGATGCAGTAAATACTCTACCAGCTGGTACTGATAAAGAAGGTCTACAAGATCGCCTGGATGACCTTGTCGATATCGTAGTTCCACCGGTGAATGATGCCAATGAAAATGGCATTGATGATGGAGATCTTGAAGCCGAAGCAGCTGCCGAATTGGTTGCAGCAGCAGAAGCAGCACGTGCTGAACAACAAGAGATCTTGGATGGTCTTACAGATGCAGATGACAATGGTCTTATTACACCAGAAGAATATGCACAGGCTGAAGAAAGATTAGAAGAACTGCAAGGAATTATAGATGTAGCGAAAGAACTTGCTCAAAACGCTGTCACAGGACTAGATGATTGTCCTGCAAAAGACACATTACAAGATCGTCTGGATGCGATTGAGGATCTTGTAATTCCAGCAGTCACTGACTTTGATGGTGATGGTGATGTCGATGCCGATGATGCCGCAATCCAGGCACAACTTGATGCAGCGACAACAGCAGTAGAAGACGCTGAGCAAGCGTATGATGATCTGGTTGCTGCCATTGACGCAGTTGGAGATGAAGTCAGCTCGGAAGAGCGTGCTGATTTATTAGCGCAATTAGAGGCTGCACAACAAGCGAAAGAAGATGCACAAGCCCTTGTGGATGCATTACCTGAAACGATCCAAGCAGAAAAAGATGCCTTGGATACACGTTTAGACGGCTTAATAGATCCAGAGATACCAGCTGTAAGCTTTGCTTATGATGACGACGTTAACTTGGATATGGGTAATGAGATTTCAATCACCGCTCCTGAGATTGTTGACCAAAATGTTCAAGTGATTAATTTACTTGAGTCGACTGGCGGAATAGATGCGGGAACAGAGGTAGTACTGTCAGGTTCAACCAATAGTCTCGCGATTTCGATTTCACAAACATCCTTACTTGCAGTAGCTGATGCTTATCGTGTTGATGTTTTAGATGAAGCTGGGAATATCGTGTATTCAGCAGTAACCCAAAACTCTCAATTAGTGGGTGATGTGGCAGGGCTGGGAATATTAGGTATTACAGGAGATGATACATTAACAACAACAATACCTGATTTGCCTGCAGGAACTTACCGTGTTGTAGTGAGTAATGATGCAAGTGCTTTAACGAATTTACTTGATACTGATGGTGGTGGTATTTCGTTACAGGAGCTTGGGGATGCAGGTGTATTGCTAGGTGCAGGTAACCAAGAAATTATTCTTGAAGCTGTTAATAATGCCTTAGGTGGTGGTGCGATTGCAGGTTTGGTAACAAATATTGTCTTACCACCAGTTCTTCAGTTAGTAAATGGATTACCTGCTGATGAGCTTGTTGGTGCATTAAACGAGAGTTTACTCAGCAATGCTAATGCTATTTCCTTACTTGGCTTTAGTGTGACAGGCTTACTCAATACTATTATTGATGCAACTGCAACTGCGCTGCTTTCCAATACCTTGACCTTATTGCAACAAACCACGATTACGACACAAGTAACTTCCACAACATTTGAAAATAATACTGTGGAGGATAATGTCTTGGCCAATGATGAGGGTGGTACTTTAGCAACGGTTACTCAAATCCAATTTGGAGTGGAAACACCTCAAAGTGTGAGTGCGGCTGGTACAACAATCAATGGAGAGTATGGTGTTTTAACCATTTATTCTAATGGGTCATATACTTATGTTGGGAACGGTGAATTTGCATCTATCGGACAATCAGAAGTATTTACTTATACAGTGTTAAATGCAGATGGAGTAACTACTGATACTGCAACTTTAACTATTAATATTTTGGATCGTTATGCCCCTGATGCACCTACAGTTAATCCAATAAATAATATTAATGATATTACAGGTACCGCAGAAGCTGGCTCAACAGTGATTATAACTGCTGAGGGTGGTAATGAAATCGGCAGGGCAGTAGCAGGGAGAGATGGTTTATGGTCAATCCCAAATCCGGGCTTAACAGATGGAACAATACTGAATGCCGTAACCATTGATCTGGCGGGTAATTCTTCTCAAACCGTAAGTACAAGCGTTGATGCCCAAGCTCCAATAGCGAATCTTGTGACAAATACAACAGGTGATAGTACACCAATTTTACAAGGGACAATTGACGATCCTACAGCAACAATTGTTGTGACTGTAGATGGCATTAATTATGCAGCAGTAAATAATGGTGATGGTACATGGACACTTGCCGATGGCCAGCTTCCAGAATTAGCTGATGGTAATTATAACGTTACTGTGCAAGCTATTGATGTCGCAGGTAATGAAAGTACAATTACAGAAAGTTTAGTGGTTGAGGCGGTTCTATTTGCCAATGATGATTTAAATAATGTGAATGTACTAGGGCGTGTCCTCATTTGGCTTTACACCAAATAAACATGCAAGCAATGTAAATCATAGACTGGTAATTTCGTGCAAGCTTATCAAATCGGGTTGCAATCGCTCGGAAATGCTTCAATCTCGCAAACACATTTTCAACTAAATGTCTTAATTTATATAGATATTTATCAAACTCCTTATTCGATCTTTTACTATTTGATCTCATTGGAATGATGGGAATCATATCCTTGTTCTGGGCATATATTCTAATGTGCTCAGCATCATACCCCTTATCAGCAATGAGATAAGTTGCCTCGCCTACAGTATCAATCAGTTGTTTTGCAACTTGACTGTCGTGGACGCCACCCCCAGTGATTTTAAAATCAATCGGTAATCCATTCGCATCGGTTGCAAGATGTATTTT
>NZ_AJXD01000053.1:0-11598 GCF_000264725.1 Acinetobacter sp. HA
AATGTCAGGCTTTTTTATAAAGTTTGTTAAGTCAGATTACTTCATTTTGGCAACAATATCTTCAGCCATTTTTAAGTGCTTGGCAACTGCGGTACGTGTTTGTGTCAACATATTTTTGAGTTCAGCATTTTTAGCATTCGGGATTAATTGTTTTTCAATCGTATTCAGTACTTTACGATGTACGTCAACCTGGCTGCTCATATAGTCTTTATCTGGTGTGGATGAGTTGCTCAGTTTTCTGACTACATTATCACTGTCTTTTTGCAAAGAGGTGCTAATACCACTCACTTGTGGGGTTAACTTCAAACTGCTTGCCAGTGTCTGGCCTTTCTTCTCATTTGCTGAATGTTCATTAATCATCATCTGAGCATACTTACGGGCTTCTTCTGTTTTCAGCTTCGGTAAAACAGTTCTTGCCTGTTTAATCTCACCATTATTGGCTGTGCTTACCACTTTAATCACTTGACTCTCTGTCAAATTCTGATGAGCATTCTGCATTGCTTTAGACTGATTCTTACTCTCGCTGGCAGACTGCTGATCCATAGCCATAGTTTGAGATGCAGCAAAACCTAATACTCCACTTACTGCAGCACATTTGATCATGTTCTTCATAGTCATCTTTTTCATCTAGGCATCCCTCAGGTTTGTTATTTAGATAAGCCTTAATAAAATAAATGAATTAAATTAATAACAGTGTAATATTTCATTAGCTTTATGAGCTAAATATATAAAATGGATATTAAATTAGGTAAAAAATTATTGACTAAAATCTTTTTAATTTAATTTCTTAAAACAAATCTCTGAAATCTCTATATAAAGACAAAATCCACAATATAAATATTATAAAATTAAATAATAGATTATCAGCAATAAATATACATCTGGTTATTATTTTTAAAATAAAAACGGAGCATAAGCTCCGTTTTTATTTAGCAGTCAACTCACTCTAACTACTTATTTTCTTTAACCTAATAATAAGTGAGTTTATACTGACTTATTAATGCATTGTTCGTGTATGAGCTTCATGATGGACATCATGACGGCCTAACTTAGTTGCGGTATAGATCAGGTAAATCGCTGATAGACCAACCAGGACATAAATAATTCGAGAAAGAGCGCTCTGCTCACCAAAGATTGCTGCGACCAAGTTAAAGTCGAATGCACCAACTAAGCCCCAATTCAGGCCACCAATAATGGCTAATGCATAGGCGATCCAGTCTAAAGTTCCAAGTCTTCTCATAATTTTTCTCCAAGCTAATGTTTGACTAATTCTCATCCAAAATTATGCAAGCTATAGTAAAATGAATATGTAGTCTTGATGCTAAAAGTCCCTATTCTGTGTTGATCTATGTTGAATAAATGTCATGTTATAAGCATTAAATTTTAATTGAGTTGGTTTTCTTTGAATTGTTCATATTTTACGTAAACCAAATCAGACTTAAGCTTTTAATATTTTATTAATAATATTTAATTTATTGATTTTAATATTTTTACTTGATTTAAAAACAACTAAAGAATATAAATCATTTCTTCTACATTCTGATTTAACATCCTACCACGACTGGAAAAATTGCTTGTTTAAAAGTATGAGCAATAAATTTCATTAGTTTAGGTTTTGATTTTCCGCTCAAAATATTTCCCTATGCAGTAATCAGATATTGAATATCTAAATCCAATAATTGATAAAAATAGATGAAAGGCAATTCTTGTGCTTTTTATCTGCGCAAAAGGATACTTTGATACTCTCTCTCAATAAATACACCTTAAGGAACGTTTCATGCAGACCATCAAACCTGGATGATTTGATCTTAACGATTTTTAGCTTATAAAATCATCTGCTTCCAGTTTCGCTTTTTTCTTATGTTCATACATATTCTTATCTGCCTCTATTAAGACCTGATGTAGATCTTTAGTCAGCTGACGGACTGCATAGCCGATTGCCACATGAATATTGGCAGCTGCAAATATTTCACTTAAACGATGATATAAAATCACTGCGTCTTCAGCTTTGGTCTCAGGACATAAAATCGTAAATTCATCCCCACCCATACGTGCAATCACATCATTAACACGCATATGTTCTACCAGTACATCTGAAGTACGCTGAATTAACTGGTCTCCTGCTTCGTGTCCAAACTGGTCATTCACCTGCTTTAAATCATTCAGGTCGATGCTAAATATTGCAGCTGGTAAGCCATAACGTTGACAGCGTCCCTCCTCAGCTTCTAACAGCTGATCCCAGGCGCGGCGATTATACAGTCCGGTTAAACTATCGGTGAGCGCTTCTACCTCATAACGTTCACGTAAACGTCTCTGTTTATTTTCCCGCAATTCACTTTGTAAAATTGAGCTCAATAAACTGCCTAAAAGCGAAATGAGTGCCGCATCTTTTAAAATATCTTCAGAATGGGGCTTATCATCAATAGCGCAAATTGTTCCAAAAATTGATCCATCTTCATTAAATAGTGGCTCACCAATATAAGATTTGATCGACAGTTTGTTATTTATCGGTGCTTTTGAATATAGTTCGATTTCGTTGGAACATGGCGCTATTTTAGGAGTTTTTCCCTGTACCATGTGATAGCAAAATGAATCCGCCCAACCGAATACTTCGCCTGGCTTAATATCATATTTTTGATTTTCTGCCTGGAGAATAATCCAATCATCATTTTCTACACGAGTGATCATCCATAAGCCAAAACCCAAATGCTGATGAAGATATTGAAGTACCTGCTTGCCCGCTTCTTCAAAATTATGAAATTTTATACTGTGCATGGAGAACACTCAGAATGATGAGTATTTGTAAATACTGGTTAGGGAGATTAAAAAAAGAATTATATAAGAATTGAATCAAAAAATATCCAGATTATTTCTAATAAAATCATTCAGTGAAAGATTAATTCATTATTTATTTGATTAGATTCATTTTATTTTAAAAAATAAAAAAGCTGGTCAAATGACCAGCTTTTTTCAAGCTATCGTATTTTTAAGCAGCATAAGCTTTTGCCATTAAGGCTTCAATATCTTCCACAGTTTTCACCACTTTGGCAGTTAATACTAATGGGCCATTTTGAGTCGCAACCACATCGTCCTCAATACGAATTCCGATGCCACGCCATTTTGGATCAACCGTTTCATCATCAGGTGCAATATACAGGCCCGGTTCTACAGTCACGACCATACCTTCTTCATAAGGACGCCATTCACCATTTGTCTTATAAGCCCCGACATCATGCACGTCCATGCCCAACCAGTGTCCAGTACCATGCATATAGAACTGGCGGAAACTTTCGGTTTCGATAATTTCCTCAATCTTGCCCTGCATAATCCCCAAGTCCAGCAAACCTTGAACCAGAATTCGCACTGCCACATTGTGTGGTTCTTTATGGGAGTTGCCGATCTGAACTGCATTGATCGCAGCAATCTGTGCATCAAGCACGATGTTATAAAGTGCTTTTTGTTCAGGACTGAATTTACCATTTACCGGGAAAGTACGGGTAATGTCGGATGCATAGAACTGATATTCGCAGGCTGCATCAATCAGCACCAGATCACCGTCTTTCAGTTCTTTGTCATTTTCCACATAGTGCAGGATGCAGGCATTTTCACCGCCACCGACAATACTGTTATAAGAAGGTACACAGCCATTTTTGCCAAATACATAGTTCAGCTCTGCTTCCAGTGCATATTCCATCATACCCGGACGTACAGTCTGCATCGCTCTGGTATGTGCTTCCGCAGAAATATCTGATGCGATCTGCATCAGTTCAATTTCATTGGCATCTTTATGCAGACGCATTTCATCAACAATACGGTCTAACTGAACGATTTGAGCAGGTGCAGATTTTCCTCGACGGCTTTCACCACTGGCTTGTGCAATCCATTTCGCGACACGCGCATCAAACTCTGCACTATGGCCGACCCGGTAGAATAATTTGTCCTTGTTTTGCAATTTTTCCAGAATTTCTTCATCAAGTAAATCAATCGCATAAGCTTCATCTGCCTCATAGTCATCGACAGCACCATCCACTCCGGCACGATAACCATTCCAGATTTCCATCTCACGGTCACGTTCACGACAGAATAGACTGTAGGTATAACCTTCTTCTTCGCTGTCAAAGGTTTCGATCACAGCCACAGCTTCTGGTTCAGCAAAGCCCGTCAAATAAAAGAAACTGCTATCGGCACGATATTTATAGTCAGCATCACGGTTACGCAGGGCCACTGGGCTGGTGGCGATAATGGCAATACTGCGTAGTCCCATTTCCCCAGCGAGGATATCACGACGTTCCTGAAATTCTGCTTGTGTCAGTTTCTTCATTGGTCCTTACTTCTTATATCAATGCTGTTTTTGAATATGATTTGATACCGGAATAAGCCAGAGAATGACTGGACTTATTTCGGTTTTTCTAAAGCTAAATAGCTATAGTTCAGCTTGGGCGATGTGGTGAGAAAATCTCAACTACAGATTGTGCCTGAGCTGGGTCCGTAGACTTAGTTTTTACTTTAGCTGTAAAACGTTTCAACAGTGGCGTTTCCTCCACTTCAACTTTTTTACGACCCACAGATAAACTCACTGGAATCAGACGTACAAATTCGTACAACTCCAGATAGCTTTCCTCACCTTCAGCATCGTCGTCAGAATCTTCAAATTCAACTGCTGCAACATCTTGTAAATGTTCAATCAGTTCCATTTCATCATCACGAATATGGCCTGTTGCCAGACCAAAACCAAGCACTACACCGGCACACCAGTCTGCCAATGCCTGCACACGTTCTGCCAGGCTATGCTCGTCATCTGGAAGTAATGGAAGATAATCCAGCTCATCTTCAGAAAGTGAGTGGAATACGTCTTCTGCTTCACCTGTTAGTAATTCCAATGCTTCAGCATCAAGCTCAGGGACATCTAAAGTTTCCAGAATCTGTAACCATTCTTCGCTACTCGGCGCCTGGGTCACACAAACAATACCGGTAAGCAAACCATGAAGTTCGCTTGGGCTGGAAATTTCCTCAATTGAAGAAAAATTGCGGTGCCAATCTGACCAACCTGAAATATCGTCTTGCATTCGTTTATCCAATCTCTATACTGCTTATATATTACCTTTGTTTGCAATACTGTGCGACCTCGATATGTTAGAAGAATTACAGCGTCTACAAGTGCATATTGGCGTTTTAAAAACGCGCCTTGCACATCTGGAGAGCGAAAACTCCAGCCTGCGTGAAGAACAGGATTCCTCCCTGAGTCAGCATCAAGCCGAAATCATTCAAAAAAACAGCATTATTAGCCAAAAACAACAAGAAAATGACAGTTTAACTGAACAGTTAGCTGAATCTCGCTCGCAATATCAACAGCTTAATAATGATGCAACTGCACTTGCAGACCGGTATGGCCGTCTGGAAAAAAGCTGCACCGATCTGAAAAACCGTTTTCAGGAAATTCTGGCTGAGCGTAATGAACTGCGTGCTTTGAAAGAAAAGCTGCTGAATGAACAGCAACAGGCGCGTCAGGAAATTCAGCGCCTGCATCAGGAAACTGAGCGTCTGACCCAGAAGAATGAACATGCTAAAGCCAAGGTTGAAGCGATTATCCAGCGTCTGGCAATTCTGGGCACAGCTCAAGATCATCATGCACAGGAAATTCAGCAATTGGCCCATCCGACTGAAACGACTGAGGAAGCGTCAACATGAGCGAACAGATTGCTATTGATTTAAGAGTAATTGGCCACAGTTTCCGTCTGGCCTCCACAGCAGATCAACGCGAAGAACTTGAACGTGCAGCGCAACTATTGAATGACAAATACGATGAATTTCGCCGCAAAGCGCCTCGTATGGAACCAAGCAAACTGGTGATTATGGTAGCGCTAGAACTGATGCAGGAAGTATTGAGCATGAATAAATCACTGCAACAATATGCCCACTGCGAACGTTTGTTACAAACTATTTTAGAAGAAGTTGAAGAACTGACTGAATAAGCAGACTTTTTGTTTAAACTTCATTCGATCAATGGTCAAGTTTACAGTTCCAACACAGCATAGAGTTGCCACATAAACTTTATCGTTTATACTAAGTCTAACTCTGGGATGTTCGCCAGCGGGTCTATTCCCCTGCCGATACTTAAACTTATGGATTGCGTTCTGTATATTTAGAGTGTATGCCCACCTTCGAGTGGGAAACCCAGCAAGTATACGTCGCGTCCACCTTGAACTCATCGGGTTCAGGGTAACGACACATGCAGCGGCATCTTCGGAGTGTTTTATTTTCTAAGAATAAGAATATGAGCAGCTCAATTCTTGGCAGCATTCTAAAAACATTTTAATTTTCAAAATTTAATCTTATTTAATACCATCTTTTATTCAATCAGCTTAATTTCACGAGCCAATTCACTCTCCATTTCAGGTAACACTTTTTGTAAAAATTGAATGGTCGCGGTTGCCTCTTGTACAGAAATCACTTTTACCTTTACCAGCTGTCGCTGCATTTCCAGAATTCTACTTACTTCTCTTAGATCTGGTTTTCTGCCTTGGCTGAGATGATTTGAAATGTCTGCCAATTGCATATAGAGATCATCACGCTTCTGTATGATTTGCTGATTCTGTTGTGCAATTTTCTGCTCATTTTCAAGCATAGGAGTTGGATCAGGTAGCTGTGACTCTTGCTGGATCAAGACAGGCTGTTCATCCAAACTCGAGTGTTCTGCTTTTGCAATACTGTCTTCATCTTTCATTAAAAGAAGCATCAGTGCTAAACCACTGAAGAAGATCATTGCAATACCGATGATCATATTTTTATTGTTATTCAGCATTTCGCGTTTATCCTAAAAATTCATATTAAAACAGCAGAGAGATTCTCTACTGTTTTAACACTTTTATTTTTATAGGGTAGACCAGTCTTTAGGTGCATAACCAATACGAACCCGTTGCGGATGATTGCCTACAGGCACGCTCATCACTTTATTGCCTGTAGCAAAATCAATCACTGTCACTACATCTGTTTCACTTTCAGAAATGACACAGTTTTTGCCATCTGGGCTTAGGGTAGCCCAATATGGTTTACCGGCTGGAATTAAAGGACCGGCTGTTAAGGTTTTACGATTCACAATGGTGGCGTAGTTATCCATCATCCCTGCAACACAGAGTTTTTCACCATCGCCACTAATTGAAAGTCCGTGGTGGCGGGAATCATTGACCCATTTGGTACGATCACTTGGAATAGTACTGCTGCCTGGCAGCTGACCGATACGGGTAATTTTGTCCTGATTTAGGTCATATTCAATCAGACCATTAAAAAAAGAGACCTGCGCATAGATTTTGCTTTCATCCTTACTCAAAACCATTGGACGAACTGAATTGGACAAATCTTTACGCCCAAATTTATCTAAAGCTGGCCGGAAATCAATTTTCTTTAAAACCTTAAAAGTATTTGCATCGGCAATAGTGATAAAACGTTTACCCTTAGTAAAGTCCTGCCATTGGGCATCCATGGATGTTTCGACATTACCGATTGCAGAATTCAGGATTTTATTTCCACCATTAAAGTAGATATTTTCATGGGGTTTATCCCCTGTCGCGAAGCGTCCTAATTCTTTGCCCGTATTGATATCCAGGACATGTACCACATTGCCCGAAGATGCAGAAACAGCCACGTGCTGTCCATCCGGTGAAACTGCCATATGGTCTGCCCGGAAGCCTTCGACTGGTGTACGCCAGTTAATTTTGCCAGTTTTAATATTAATTGATACCACATCGGCGAAACTTGGACGTGAAGCCACAACAGACTGACCGTCTGGTGTGGAATACATATCATCCACCAGCTGATCATTACCTTCCCCTGCCGTCGCCTGGATATAGGTATAAGCAATCAATTTGATTGGATTAAGATGGATCTCAAGTAAGCGCTCTTTGCGATCCGGAATCATATTAATCACCCCGACTTTACCAAAATCACCTGATGGACGGATCACCGTGACTGTACCATCCCAGTTATTACCGACAAAAAAAACCTGTTGTGTACTCGGTGGTGCGGGCAAGTTAGGCACTGCAGCATAGCTTAATCCTACCAGCATGCTACCGAGACCAAAAAATAGTTGTGTAAACCGTGTCAATGGCTTGATTTTCTTATTCATATCATTCAATCCTGAATTGTTTTTATATTATTCTTAAGTTGAGTTTTAGCTCTTCAACCAGGCAAAACTTCAAGCTGTTCCAATATACAAAGGTATTTGGATTGTTGGGGAAGTTTCCGATAAATAAATTAATTCTATGTATATTAATAAAATATTTTTCAATACCCGAATAGCTGTGAAAATTTTTAGTCATCACCTGCTTTTACTCAAAATTTATTTTCTTTAGGTCTTCTTTTTTACTTTTTTCTTTTCCTGCCTTAGACTTATGCTCAGCACCATCTAAAGTTCAGATAATTTATGTATACGACCGTTCAGGAACTTCGAAAAAAAATCCGCCAAGCCCGTCGTCGTATTTCCCGATTTGAACAAAAAAAATCCGCCCAGCAGGTGCTAAATCTGCTTAGATCAAATCCTCAATTTATTCACTCACAGCATGTTGGTCTTTACTTAGATGCTTTTGGTGAAATTCGTACTCAGCAAATTATTGAATATTGTTTCTCTATCGGTAAAAAAGTCTATTTGCCAGTGATCTGTAACATGAATCAGCGATTAGAATGGGTACGGATTAACAAACACCTATACCGAAACAAGCGTTTTTTCCATCATCGTTTAGGCATGCGTGAACCTATGCAAAGTCGTGGTTTGCATGTATCAAAACTTGATTTATTAATTATGCCGTTATTGATCTGTGACTATCGAGGTACCCGGATCGGAATGGGTGGTGGGTATTATGACCGTACCTTGGCGACAGCGTATAAGAAACCCTATCGTCTTGGTTTGGCACATGATTTACAGCTTGTAGAAACATCATTACCCCGGGAAAAATGGGATCAGCCTGTAGATGCACTTTTAACTCCTACACGCTTGCTACATTTTAAGCGTTTGTAAATCAATTCATTGACTAAGTTACTTTTAAATCAAATAATTAGTCAATAATTATACAATTTCATCTGAACGACCCTTGTAATTTTAAAAATACCCATCACTATAAAATACATGGCAACATCGTTGTCACTCATTAGGAGTGCCCATGTCTGAAATTATTATGAATGAAGAAAGCTTTGAGCCTCAGGTTCCAAGTGTATTACCACTTTTAGCGTTACGTGATGTAGTGGTATATCCACACATGCAAATCGCGCTATTTGTCGGTCGTGAAAAATCGATCAATGCAGTTGATGTGGCTCGTAACAGTGACAATCTGGTATTTGTGGTTGCGCAAAAAGATTCGCTTACAGAAGAAATTGATCACGACAACTTATATCAATACGGTACTGTCGCGAAGATTGTGCAGGTTGTGAATCATGAAAATGATGAAAACTGTATCAAGGTACTCATCGAAGGCCTTTATCGTGCCAAATTAACTAAAATCATTGATGACACTGATTATCTGACTGCTGAACATGAGCTTAGTCCGATCACTGTCAAGATGGACAATGACACTCAGGATACCCGTGTAGAGGAACTGCGTGCGTTATTTGCCCAGTATGCAGAAGCGAAGTTACGTAATGCACGTGAACTGATTGCAGCTGCAATAAAATTGAAGACTTGCTTCAGTTATTGTTCTTCGTGGCAACTCGAGTGCCGCTGAACATCGAAATCAAGCAAAAATTCCTTGAGCACGATGAGTTTGAAGCGCATCTGGCTGAACTAATGACTTATTTACTGCAACAGTCTGAAGAACAGCAGATTGAGCAAACCCTGCATGATTCAGTCAAACGCCAAATGGAAAAGAATCAGCGTGAATATTTCCTGAATGAAAAAATGAAGGTGATTCAACGCGAACTTTCTGACCTGAATGGTGGTGCAGAAGATGATGTCGCTGAGATTGAAAAACGTCTGGCTGAAGCAGACCTGCCTGAGCACGTACGTAAAAAAGCGGAAGCTGAGTTCCGCAAGCTGAAAGCCATGCAACCTGCATCAAGTGAAGCTGCGGTTGTTCGCAACTATCTTGAAGTGATCCTAGATACACCTTGGAACAAAGCGAGCAAAGTCAGCATTAACCTGAACAAGGCTCAGGAAATTCTGGATGCTGATCATTATGGTCTGGATGATGTCAAAGATCGTATTGTGGAATATCTGGCAGTTCAGTCACGTGTGAAAAAACTGCGTGGCCCGATTCTATGTCTAGTAGGTCCTCCGGGTGTAGGTAAAACCTCTCTGGGTGAATCTGTTGCCAAAGCAACTGGTCGTGAATTCGTGCGTATGGCCCTAGGTGGTGTACGTGATGAAGCTGAGATCCGTGGTCACCGTCGTACTTATATCGGTGCGATGCCAGGTAAAATTGTGCAGTCTTTAACCAAAGTTGGTGTAAAAAACCCACTGTTCTTGCTTGATGAAATCGACAAGATGGCTCAGGACTACCGTGGTGACCCTGCTTCTGCACTGCTTGAAGTACTAGATCCATCACAAAACAGTAAGTTCAACGATCATTACCTGGATCTGGATCTGGATCTGTCTGAAGTGATGTTCATCTGTACTGCGAACAGCATGAATATTCCGGAAGCTTTGCTTGACCGTATGGAAGTGATTCGTCTACCGGGTTATACCGAAGATGAAAAAGTCAATATTGCTGAACGCTATCTTGTTCCGAAAGCAATCAAGAACAATGGTTTACGCAGCAAAGAATTGACCATTCATGAAGAGGCGATTCGCGACATCGTACAGCGTTATACCCGCGAAGCTGGTGTGCGTAGCCTGGAACGTGAAGTTTCTAAAATTGCCCGTAAGGTAGTTAAAGAAGCGGTGAGCAAGAAAGCGAAAAATCTTCAGCTTGAAGTGAATTCGAACAACTTGCCAGAGTACCTGGGTCCTCACAAATTCGATTTCGGCATGGCTGAAGAAGAACCAGAAGTGGGTCGCGTAAATGGTCTGGCTTGGACTTCGGTTGGTGGTGAGTTACTGACAATTGAAGTAGCAGCGGTTCCGGGTAAAGGTAAATTCATTACTACCGGTTCTCTCGGTGATGTGATGAAAGAATCGATTACCGCCGCGATGACCGTAGTACGTACGCGTGCAGCTGAATTGGGTATCGAAGCTTCCCGCTTTGAAGAAACCGATGTACACGTACATTTACCTGAAGGTGCGACACCGAAAGACGGTCCATCTGCTGGTCTGGCACTAACCACTGCTCTCGTGTCTGCATTCACAGGTATTACGATTCGTCCTGATATCGCGATGACCGGTGAAACCAGCTTACGTGGTCGTGCGATGCGTATCGGTGGTCTGAAGGAAAAACTGCTTGCTGCTCACCGTGGTGGGATCAAGCTGGTATTCATTCCGCAAGACAACGTACGTGACTTGGCTGAAATTCCTGAAAATGTGAAAGAAGGTCTGGAAATCAAAGCCGTGAAATCAATCGATGAGATTTTACCATTGGCACTTACCTCTATGCCGAAAGCATTGGTAAAAACCCCAATTGTAAAAGCGACTGATGAATCTAAAGCCGCACGTCACTAAGTGATCTGCTCATAAAAAAA
>NZ_AJXD01000054.1:0-5716 GCF_000264725.1 Acinetobacter sp. HA
CAACATGTGCGGGTTTTTTTATTAGTTTTTTTACTTAAGCGTGTTTATGACGCATGTGCGGGAACAGGATCACGTCACGGATACTTGGCGCATTGGCAAAGATCATCACCAGACGGTCAATACCGATACCTTCACCCGCTGTTGGAGGTAAGCCATATTCTAATGCTTCAATAAAGTCTGCATCGAAGTGCATTGCTTCATCATCGCCTGCGTCTTTCTCGGCAACCTGTGCCTGGAAGCGCTCAGCCTGGTCGATCGGATCATTCAATTCTGAGAAACCATTTGCCAGCTCACGACCACCAATAAAGAATTCGAAACGGTCAGTGATGTGCGGATTGTGATCATTACGACGCGCCAGTGGAGAAGTTTCTGCTGGATATTCAGTAATGAATGTTGGCTGACGCAGTTTAGTTTCTACTGTTTCCTCAAACACGATAGTTTGCAGTTTACCCAAACCAAAACCTGGTTTCACCTGTTCTTTCAACTCTTCCTGAACGTATTTTGCCAGAAAGTCACGGTCGCCTACATTTTCAGGCGTGAACTGTGGGTTGTGCTCAAGAATCGCATCAAACATTGAGATTTTCTTGAATGGACCTTTGAAGCTAAATACTTCTTCGCCATAAGGCACATCAGTTGTACCCAAAATATCCAATGCCAGTTTTTCCAGCATTTGCTCAGTCAGTTCCATCAGGTCTTTATAGTCTGCATAAGCCTGGTAGAACTCGATCATGGTGAATTCCGGGTTATGACGAGTTGAAACACCTTCATTTCGGAAGTTACGGTTAATTTCGAACACACGCTCAAAACCACCGACAACCAGACGTTTCAAATAAAGCTCAGGTGCAATACGCAAAAACAGTGGCATGTCCAACGCATTGTGATGCGTTTCAAATGGACGCGCAGAAGCACCACCTGGAATCACGTGCATCATTGGTGTTTCCACTTCCATATAACGTTTTTCAGTCAGGAAGTTGCGGATACCAGCGACCACTTTAGCGCGGATTTCAAAAGTCTTACGTGTTTCTTCATTCACGATCAGATCCAGATAACGCTTACGATACTTCACTTCTGTATCTGTCAAGCCGTGGAATTTGTCTGGAAGTGGACGAAGTGATTTTGTTAATAATTCGAATTGTTCGATGTGTACATACAGATCGCCTTTACCCGAACGACCGATATAACCTTCAACGGCAATGATATCACCAAGGTCTAGACCTTTAATTGTAGCAAGTACTTCAGCATCTAATTCTTTACGAGGAACATACAGCTGAATACGGCCAGTCATGTCCTGAATCACGATAAATGAACCACGGTTCAACATCACACGACCCGCAACTTTTACATACACCTTTTCGCCTGCTTCAATTTCTTCTTTTGACTGGTCAGCGAACTGGTCTTGCAGATCTTGCGCGTAGTGCTCACGCTTGAAAGTATTTGGCCATGGGCTCTTGCCGGTTTCCTTGGCTTGATCTTCGATTTGCTTTAACTTGGCATGACGCTGTGCAATTAAATCGTTTTCGGAAATGATTTGTTCAGAAGTCGATTGAGCGTTAGTTTGCGTCATCTCTGCCTCGAATAAGATTAGTTAAAAAATAGAAGGTGCATACAATAGCAGATTTTGCAGTTAAATCGTAGCGTCCAGCAGCATCTCAATTGGCTTTTCTTTTCAAATATCTGGGGAAGGCTCAAATTCCTCTTTTGGGCAGGGCCTTTCACCCTAACCAAGCCGAGGAATATACAGTTTTAATTGACCAATTAATCAAAAAATAACGTTTTAATATCAAATTCTTTACAGAACCTTTCAGTCTTTTTGACTAAGGTCGGCTTGGACTAAAGTCTTTAGACCAAATGCTAACTTCATTCCCTGTATAGAAGTTCTACAATGCTCCCTGACGCAAATCATTGCCGGACCATAAAACGAATTGATACGAACCACCATAATGAGCCAATGCACCTCTAAAATCCTTTTTTTCATGGACTTGATTCTTCACGAGAATCTACGAAATTCCATGCCATCGATGCCGATCATAAATATTGCATTGATGTGGATTACCGCAACCTCAATTATGCGACTGTGGCAGAGTTTTATAACGAGATGATTGAAAAAATTCATCCAGATATTCTGGTTGGGCACAGTCTGGGGGGTTACTGGGCACTGAAAATGTCACAGCAACACCAGATTCCTTGTGTAATTGCCAATCCAAGCCTAGCTCCCTATTTCCGCGATGATTATCCTGCAATTTGTGATAATGACCTACAACATGACATTCCTCAGCTTGCCTATATTGAGTTAGGCGATGAAATACTGGATATGCATGCAGTACAGTCCCAACTAGAAGATTATATGCAGGTAGAAGCGGTTCCCGGTGGACATCATCGCCTTGAAACACCGGAACGGATCAATCCCCTGATCCTGCAAATTCAACAGAATCTGCAAAAAAGTTAAGTATTACATTTAAAGAAGCCATAAAAAAACCCTGCATATTGCAGGGCTTTTTATTCATCTGTTGCGCTTAAGCGGCATTAGCTTCAGGCTTAGATTTGTCATCCAATACAGACCAGATATTCAGCCCAAGATCACTATGTAAATCAGGTAGATCAAGAAAAATGCTCGCGCCGAGTACTTTATGATTACATTTTTCAGCCAGTTCATTGACAGCTTTCAATGTACCGCCAGTGGCCAATACGTCATCTACAATAATCACTTTTTGTGATTGAACCTCAGCAGACATTTCCAGACGGTCCAGACCGTATTCCAGGCTATAACCCACACCAACTACTGGAGGTGGTAATTTACCTGCCTTGCGAACCAGTAACAGGCCCTTGCCGGTACGTTGAGCCAATAAGCTTGCCAATACAAAGCCACGTGCTTCAACAGCAATAAAGCTATCTACTTCTGCCAGTTTTTCAGCAGGAATGCTTGCAATCAAAGCATCAGTTAATGGACCGATGTTATTCATGAAAAGCGGTGTTAAGTCAAAGAAACTAATACCCGGCTTTGGAAAATCCTGGACAGTACGAATGTGAGACCACAATGAAGTAGACATATTGCTCATGGGAGATCGTTAGATAAGAAAAAGGAACCGGCAAATTTTAAACTGAATTACGACTAAAGGATAGGGAAAACCGAGTATTATTGCAGCGATACCCCTATCGACATGCAATTATTTACTTATATTTCATTAATTTATAAGAGCACTTTTTTCATAAAAAATTTAATGATTGTTTTAAATCCATGAATCATTACCCAACGGTAAAATATTTTTTTATTTCTCTCAGTGTGAGAAACAATAAGCTTTTATTTATTTGCATAAATAAAATTATATTTCGGCATTTTCAAGAGAATAAAAAGCTTGAGTAAAGGACTTTTACTGACCCGGATCACTATTCTGCTTTTAATTTTGCTGTTTAAACTGTTATCTACTTTACTTTCTGAACAGAACTGCGTAAAAATTTAGCCAAATATGTCCGCTATTAAATGCCATATTATTAGAGTCTTGCCTGTTTAGGATTTTTGAGCCAGCTTCCATATTCGCTGGTTTTGGAGAGTTACATGAAAAAATATCAATGCATCGTTTGTGGATGGATTTACGACGAAGCGGAAGGTTGGCCTCAGGACGGGATCGTCCCTGGTACTAAATGGGAAGATATTCCAGATGACTGGACCTGCCCAGACTGTGGCGTTTCTAAAGTCGATTTTGAAATGATCGAAATCTGATTTCGCCCAAACAAAGGCCATATTGAGTGGTCTTTTTTTATGCCTTTCTACTATCTATAAAAAAGCATGGAGTTAAATATGCATCCTATCGTCATCATTGGTTCAGGTATGGCAGGCTATGCTGTCGCACGCGAATTCCGCAAGCTGAATCCAGACCATGAACTCGTCATGATTTGTGCCGATGATGCAACCAACTACGCCAAACCGACACTTTCCAATGCTTTAGTAGGCAAAAAAGCACCCGAAAATATTGCCTTGGGCGATGCTGCCAAAATGGCAGCTCAGTTAAATATGCGTATCGAAACGCATACTTGGGTTAAAGCCATAGATGCTACTGCACATGAACTGACTGTTGTAAAAGATCAGTCTGAGCAAAAACAGGCATATTCAAAACTGGTTCTTGCCGTGGGTGCACAGCCAATTCGTCTTGCAATTGCTGGTGATGGCAGTGACGATATTCACGTGGTCAACAACCTGACTGATTATAAAGCTTTCCGTACCAGCCTGGAAAAACGTGAAGATAAGCGGGTAGTGATTTTGGGTGCCGGTTTGATTGGCTGTGAATTTGCCAATGACCTTCAGCACACGGACCATCAAGTGACTGTAATTGACTTGGCACCTCAGCCTCTAGCCCGTTTATTGCCTTCACATGTTGCAGATGTTTTCCAGCAAAACCTGGAAGAAACTGGTATTAACTTTGTATTAGGCACGACTGTAGAGAAA
This sequence comes from Acinetobacter sp. HA, assembly GCF_000264725.1. NCBI lineage: Bacteria > Pseudomonadati > Pseudomonadota > Gammaproteobacteria > Moraxellales > Moraxellaceae > Acinetobacter > Acinetobacter sp. HA. Next base: position 4,442 of record NZ_AJXD01000054.1, read on the forward strand.
GTCTCTAAAGTTGAAAATGGTGACTACCTGGTGACATTAGCCAATGGTCAGTCAGTCGTTGCAGATGTGGTTCTGTCTGCAGTGGGCTTACAACCAAATGCCTCGGTAGCCAAAGAGTCTGGTGTACAAATCGGTCGTGGTATCTTGACCAATAGCCAGCTCGAAACGAATTTAGCTGATATTTTCGCTGTCGGTGACTGTGCTGAAGTGAATGGTACTTTATTGCCTTATGTGATGCCGATCATGCAGCAGGCGCGTGCGCTGGCTAAAACCTTGAATGGTGAAACGACAGCAGTGCATTATCCAGCAATGCCTGTTGCGGTAAAAACACCTGCTGCTCCCCTGACTGTACTGCCTGCACCCGCCAATATTGATGTAACCTGGGACACTGAAGAGTTTGAGGATGGCATGATTGCCAAAGCCACAGATACTGAAGGAACCCTGCGCGGCTTTGTACTATTAGGCGCTACCGCAGCGAAACAGCGTCTTATATTGACTAAGCAGGTTCCTGACTTGATTCCTGTATCAGTTTAAGGTTTAAATACAAAGGACATTCTTTGTACAGAATGTCCTTTTATAGGGAACTTAACATGAATAGTCATGTGCAATCGAGTCTATTACCATCACCATATACTGCTTTCATGCATGAAACCAAGGTTGACCTTGGCAATGGTATTGAATTGCATGTAGAGGTAGGTGGTCAGGAGAATCACCCGACCTTGTTGCTGATTATGGGCCTGGGTGCACAGATGCTGTATTGGCCGGACTTTTTCTGTAAATCTTTTATCGACCAAGGTTTCCGGGTCATCCGTTTTGATAACCGCGATATTGGCCTATCCTCTAAAGTCCATCATAAAGGTCCACGATTAAATACCATTAAACTGATGAGTCGCTTCATGCTAGGCCTGGGTAACCAGGGAGCACCTTATACCCTGTATGACATGGCAGATGACGTCAGTCTGCTGATTGATAAAATGGAACTGGACGAGGTGTATGTGCTCGGTGCTTCAATGGGTGGTATGATTGCCCAGATTCTGGCAGCACGTTATCCTGAAAAGGTTAAAAAGCTGGCCCTGTTATTTACCAGTAACAATCAGCGTCTGTTACCTCCACCATTTCCAAAACAGCTCTTTAGTCTGATTGGCAAACCCGCTTCGCAGGATGAAAATGGTATAATTGACCATAGTTTAAAACTGTTTAACATCATTGGCTCGCCTGGTTATATCAATCAGCTTGAGGCAATGCAGACCGCCCGTAAATTATATAATCGAAGTT
>NZ_AJXD01000055.1:0-5003 GCF_000264725.1 Acinetobacter sp. HA
AAGGGACTTTTTTTATTGCCTGTAGATGCCAACGCTCATGAAGAAGTTCATTTTTCCATCTCTTTATTGCATAGCTGGATTTCTAGATTTTGGAAAAAACAGAAGATCAAGTCTTTTCTATGACATGTTACGAGAAGAACACAGGAGTACAACCAAGCGAATAAGAACAATAACTTATCATTTTACTTAAGTTTAGATATGTGATCGAAATACATTTTTTTATTCAAGTTTTTTTTGAGTAATGTATGTGGGACCGATCTGGTCTGATTAATAAAAAGCAAAAATGGAGTGGATATGTCTTCCAGAACCACATCCTGGTATTCCAATGTGAATCCTCGTGTGTTTTTAACAACTGTCATCATCATTGGACTATTTCTTTTAATGGTGGTCCTGGCACCTAATTCGTTTGAACTGATGACGCAGCAACTGAACCAGTGGGTGACGACCTCTTTTAGCTGGTTCTATGTACTCTCTGTTGCAATTTTCCTGATTCTGCTGATTTTTATTGCACTATCGGACATGGGCAGGATTAAGCTTGGTCCGGACCATAGTATGCCGGATTATAACAATACCTCCTGGTTTGCCATGCTGTTTACTGCCGGCATGGGCATTGGGCTGATGTTCTTCGGTGTTGCTGAACCGGTAATGCACTATGTCACTCCGCCATCGGGTGAACCGGAAACTATTCAGGCGGCACAGCAGGCCATGCGTGTGACCTTCTTTCACTGGGGACTCCATGCCTGGGCGATCTATACACTGGTCGGATTATCCTTGGCTTACTTTGCCTACCGGCATCAGTTACCTTTGAAAATACGCTCTGCACTTTATCCTTTAATTGGCAAGCGAATTTACGGCCCGATCGGGGATGGTGTCGATATCTTCGCAACGATTGGAACCGTATTTGGTGTCGCTACCACTTTGGGTTTCGGAGTAACACAGATCAATTCTGGTCTGAACTATCTGTTTGGCATTGAGCAAAGTACTGGAGTACAAGTCATCCTGATTATTATTGTCAGTGCGATGGCTTCACTCTCGGTATTTTTTGGTCTGGATAAAGGGATTAAACGCCTATCCGAACTGAATCTGGTTTTGGCTTTGGGACTATTACTTTTTGTCTTTCTGGCAGGACCGACTATTTATCTGCTGCAAACGACTATTCAAAACGTCGGACAGTATGTGTCTGGTCTATTCAGTATGACCTTTAATCTTTATGCCTATCAGCCTAATGGCTGGATTGGCGGATGGACCATTATGTACTGGGCCTGGTGGATTTCCTGGTCACCATTTGTCGGGATGTTCATTGCCCGGGTATCTCGAGGTCGAACGGTTCGCGAATTCATCGTGGGCGTTTTACTGATTCCAACCGGCTTTACCCTGATCTGGATGGGCTTTATGGGCAATGCTGCGCTTTACAGCATTTTGCATGAAGCGAATATTAACCTAATGCAGGCAGTACAGCGTGACTCATCTGTGGCACTGTTTGAATTTCTGCAGGGGTTGCCTTTCTCGGCAGTGATGAGTGTAGTCGCCACATTCTTGGTAATGTTATTTTTCGTCACTTCGGCTGACTCTGGTGCACTGGTTACTGATTATCTGACTGCGAAATCTGATCAGTCTCCAACTTGGCAGCGTCTGTTCTGGACAGTGATCATGGCTTTACTGGCAATTGTGCTGTTATATGCAGGTGGCCTGGCTGCACTGCAATCTGCCACCATGTTGAGTGCTTTGCCTTTTACCTTGATCATGTTGGTGATTAGTTGGGGGCTGATCAAAGCACTGCGGCTGGAAGTCACCAAAATGCATGCATTACAAGAAGCCCGAATTACACCACGAGCAATTCATAATCCGCGTAGCTGGCAGCAACGTTTGGGACTTATCATGCATTATGCTCATAATGAACAGGAAGTGACAGCGTATATCCAGTCGGAAGTCAGACAGGCATTTTTAAGTATTCAGAAAGAGTTTCAACGCCGTCATCATGCCGTCATCATTGATGAAATAGAGCAGGGACTTTGCTTACGAGTAGATCATCAGGATGAAGCGAATTTCGTTTATGCAGTGGTTGCACGCCAGATCTTGCCGCCAAGTTTTATGCCATCTCAGGGTGAAGATGCAGGACAATATTTTCAAGCTGAAGTCTTCCTCAATGAAGGTGGGCAAAACTATGATGTGATGGAATGGACCCGGGAAGATCTTTTGCAGGATATTTTGGATCAGTATGAACGGCATCTGCACTTCTTGAGCAGGGTGCGCTAAGTGGTGCTATCGCTTAATTAACCTAATAAACCGAATAAAAAAGGATGCATATTGTGTCCTTTTTTATTCGGTTTATCTTGAAATTTAACAAGGATATGAACCCTTAACTTATTTATAAATAATAAAAATTTCATTTATTCTTTAATAAAAATATAGATGATTAGCTCGTAAAATGATGAAGGAAAAATCTATATTAATAAACTAAAAAATTAGATGTGATTTAACTGCTTATATTTTTAAATGAATACATCATTTTGATACAAAGCACTGCTCTGCATATGACATGATTACATGTTAAGTTTGAGCAGATAACAATAAAACTGCAGATTGTAGTGTCATGAAGAAGAAGGATTAGATGAAGCAAGCTTTGTTAATGTGCTGGACGACCTTTAAGCGCCTGCCTTCTGCATGGCTGCTTTGTCTGCAATTCATCATTCTGATCCTGTCAGTACTGAGCTATGAATACGCACCTTATCGGGCTGCAACTTGGGTACTAGGCGTATTGGTTTTACTGGTGATCGCTAGGGTTATTCGTCAGACTCCCGTATTTACCTTATTGGGATTAAGTTTCGTTGTTGGTGCGCTATTTTTTTCATCATTGGTTTTATTCGGGATGAAACAAGTCTGGGTCTTAATTACCGCCCATGCCTTTGAAGCATGTGCTTATTTTAGTGCATCCTATGGTTTATTGCGTTATATGTTTCATGACCGTTACCTGACCAAAGATGAATTATTTGCGGCAGGCGCAGCCTTTACTTTGATGGCTTGGGGTTTCGCTTTTCTTTATAGTATCTGTCAGTTATTGGTTCCCTATAGTTTTGCTGATCCAGATCTACAAGCTTATCAGCCCTGGTTAGATTTGCTGTTCTTGAGTTTTAGTGTGCAGTCCGCGACAGGATTGGCGGATACCATGCCAGTGAGTCCATTTGCCAGAATGCTCGCCATGATCCAGATGTTCTTTGGCGTGATGTATCTGGCATTGATTGTCTCTCGACTGGTGGGGCTGCAATATATTTCTCATTTACCGCATAGAAAATCAGAGCAAGAAAAAAAGGACACATAAAGTGTCCTTTTTCTGTATTCAGAATCTAATCAGAAATTAGAAACGGAATTTAGCATTCAAGCCCACAGTTTGGGTATCTGTTGCAACATCTTGATCCAGATTAGCATTTTTAGTTTCGTAGTTAGCATTAACATAGCTAGCACCTACAGATACTGCTGGAGTAACGAAGTAGTTTACGTTCGCACCTAAAGCTTTATCTGGAGAACCTGCATAGCTAGATTCCATATAAGAAACGCCAACACTTAGTTTAGGGTTGAGGTAAAGCGTTGTACCTAGGTTATAAGCAGTGTCTTCACCGTAAACTAAACCAGATTCAAAACCGATCGACATAGTTGTACCATCGATTGCACCTACGTATTTAGTACGTGCAGTAATTGCATCTTGATCTTCATTGATAGTCATCGTCTCAAGAGCTGCTTTAGCAACACCATTAGAAACGATATTGAAAGCATCGTAAGAAGTCTGGTCAGCAACACTTGTATAACCTACAGTAACCAGGAAATTAGGAATAGGTAATACACCCACTTCTAATGCATAACGGTCACCATTGTCATCTTTTTCACCAGCTTTATTGTCAATAATAGTATGGTTATAAGAAGCGCTTGCATATGCTGGAACAAGTTTAGTTGGGATGTAGGCTTCACCTTTCACACCATAAGTATGGTAGACGGCACGGTCACCAAATTCTTGTCCATCTTCACCGTAGCTATAAGCCGCAGAAACATTAGAAGCTTGGTTTAGGAATGCTGCTTCAGCTAAAGGGCCTTTAGAAGCATCAACATCTTTCAGGTAGTAAGTACCTTGAACAGCACCAGCAAAATCTTTGTCATTGGCAGTATTGTCAATGTGTTCTGCTTGACCTTGAACTTCAAATTGATACGCTTGAGCACCGGTCATCGCTAATAATAAAGCAGTGGCTAAACCTAGTTTTTTCATGATTATTACCGTTTTTCAAAGGGGAGGTAAAACAGGGGGTAATTGTATTGTAACAATTTATTAAGTCAATAAACCTTTTAAAATCATATAAATGTGAATTTTATAATTGTTATGTTTTTGTAAAGATTGTGAATTTATTATTCAACTGCTTAGTTCTAAAAAAATACTGATAGAACAAATAATTACTTAAATAAAAAGAAATAATATAAAACACGTGAAAATTCACATTTATAATAGGTGGTTATTGTTTAATTTAATTCAAATGTATATAAGAATTGGAAAAACCAATTCTATAGAGTCAAACCTCTCCATATAAATGATTAAGAATGCCTAGATCACTTATTTAGTTGATTCAATAATTCTTTTCTAATTCATTAAATTTATTTTTTATTTAAATTAAATCTAATTTTGTGTAAAAAACAGACAAATATCAAATCCAACTAATTTAATATGCTTTACATTCTACATGAAAGTTACGATAATTAATTCATCAAGTTAGATGATGTATTTACTTAAATTCTTTATTTGACCTGATTCTCCACGAATTTTGTGTTTTATCGGCCCAGCTTTCCCCAAGGTTGGGCTTTTTTTTGCCTGAAACTTAAGTAGAGATGAGTGAGGGGATAAAGACCAATCAATAAGTATAAATATTAAACAAATCAAGATATATTTTAAAAGAAATTAAAGCACCATAATGGTGCACTACCTTTGGTAAGATATTATATAAAAAATGAAATAGATAAAAAAA
>NZ_AJXD01000056.1:0-2189 GCF_000264725.1 Acinetobacter sp. HA
TTTTTTATTTAAAAAGCTTTAGGGTGCAGGATTTGGTGGAACCAGTTTATCCAAATCTTTATCGGACATCTGGTCGAGCTCAGCAATATCAGTTTTGATTTTCCATTGAGATTCATCATCCACCGGATTCGGCAGGCGTGCTTCTAACCAGTCACATACCACATCCGGCGGGAAATCTGCATGATTGCATTGAATCACCCAGCACAGGAAATCCTTCGCTTCACCATTCATATACGGAGGAGGGGATACCGGTAAAAACTGCGTCGGCAGGCGTTCATTCTTGGAAATATAATTCAGAACATGACCGAGTTCCTGTACAGTTTGCCAAGCCAGCGGATGGTCTACATCAATACGAAACTTGAACCACCATGCCTGCTTGCCATCAGATCCATAGCTATCAATCAGGTTTTTTTGAACACTTGGGACTTTACAGAAATATTCATATAAACGATCAAAACTTAAATCGGACACGATGTTGGACTCAAAATTCGGAAAATCAAAGTTTAGCACAAAGCATGCACGCAGCACCTGAGCCGCAGCACAAATGTCTTTTCACTATCGGCTGTAAAACCTTGTGGTATAACTGCATAAATTCATATTTCCTCCGTAAATTCTGTATAAAATATAGGCAAACCTATCAAAGGAAGTTCCTATGAAAATCATCTTGTCCAGCGCCTGTCTAGCTGCACTATTATTTGGAGCTTCTGTCCCAGCTGTAGCAGGAAATAACTGGGTCGGCTATACCAGCAAAGAGACTTATAAACGCCCGCAGCACCCACGACCACCACAGCAGCATTATCCGCAGCGTCCGCGACCGCCTGCCCATCATTATCCGAATCAGTGGAGCCACCCACCGATTCAAAATGGGGTGAGTATTCGTTATCAGGCACCGACCACTGTTTATCAAAACTCGACCAGCTATAGCTGGGTAAATGGCGATCCGAACGTGGCACATATTGAAAGCTCACGTTATGTACTGATCAATGACTGGCGCCGTTTGGGTCTGCCTGATCCGCCTACTGGAATGCACTGGATCTATGAAAATGGACGTTATGTGTTGGTGAATAATCGTTAAACCGCCCTGAATGAAGAGATACTGAGGTTATGCGTCAATACCTCAAAAAAACAAAATAATTTCCTCACCGGTGAGGAGAGGGCTAGGGAGAGGTGATCTGGAATAATATGTTTCTCAAATTCTAAAAGAGATTGACATGTATACATTAAGTCCCTCTCTCTAACTCTCTCCCAAAGGCAGAGAGGATTCTTCAATACAGTTATGAATAAAACATTTTATGCCAACTCATCATCTTCAGGGCGAGGGGTCTTGCCTTGAGGAACTGGTTTTTCAGTATGTTTGTCTCGGATAATTGATGGATAGTTCCAGGATGCATAACGCACAATTAAAATGGCGAAAGCCAAAATGAGGATAGAACCCGTAATAATCACTTGATCCATACTGGCTTTATGTGTGTGTTGAATATCAGAAATCAAGAGACGTGTCAGCGCAGTAATCGCAATGTAGATCAGGAATCGAACTGGCATATGATTGGTTTTAAAATAAATACCCACCATCGCGCCTAATTCCAGATAAATAAATAACAGCAGAATATCATCAATACTGGCAAATTTTTTGACTGTCAAAATGTCGATGACGGTATGACCGGCAGACCAGATCACCATACAGCCAATAATGAACAGGGCGAGATAATGAAAACTTTCTACGGCAAGATTACCGCCGCGGTCGAGGAGGGCTTCTATTTTCTTGGCTTTGGAATTAGGTTTCATCACTATGTCCTCCTGATTAAAAATAAATAATTTATAAATCTTAGGAAATTTTCTGCAAATTTCATGCAAAGAAAATGAAAATATGGAAAATAAAAATGTAAAAAGATGAAAAAGTGTACTTTTTTCATACCAAATTGCTATATTGTAGAAGTTATACATCGAATAATGAGGGAGAAAAAAGATGTTAGAAAAAATCCAAAATAAGATTAATCAATTAGAAACAGGCAAAAAATTAATTCTGGGTACAGGGATTAAAAGTGATGACATGCAGAAAGTATTAGAGTTGTGTGAATCTTTGCAGTCTGAAGGGGAAATCCGAATTGTGAACAAGCATCTGAATCCTAAGGTGGCCAATCAGCCAGATACGATTCTGATCGAAAAAGTTTAAAAGCATAATAAAAAAA
>NZ_AJXD01000057.1:0-6903 GCF_000264725.1 Acinetobacter sp. HA
TTTTTTAGCGATATAATTTTCAAATGAAGAAGCCTACACACAAAATCTACCGCACAACCAATTGGCCCGCATATAACCGAGCACTCATGAGTCGCGGAAATATTGCCATTTGGTTTGATCCTGCTACGCAATGGTATGCTCCATCAAAAGGCAAACAAGGGCGAAATCAAACCTACTCCGACGCAGCCATCCAATGCTGCTTAATGATTAAATCCTTATTTCGTCTGTCTTTACGTATGGTTACTGGCTTTGTACAAAGTCTGATTAAACTTTGCGGATTAAATTGGATAGCTCCAGATTACACCACGCTTTGTAGAAGACAAAAGCATATTGATATTGTAATCAGCTACCAAAAAAGTAGCGATGGGCTGCATCTACTCATGGACTCTACAGGCATGAAGTTTCTAGGTGAGGGCGAATGGAAACGCAAGAAACATGGATCTGAATATCGTCGCCAATGGCGTAAACTTCATATTGGTATAGATGCCAAAACCCTACAAATACGAGCAGTTCAGCTTACAACCAATAATGTCAGTGATTCACAGGTGCTTGGTGATTTACTTGATCAGATTCCACAAGATGAGCGGATTGACTCTGTTTATACCGATGGAGCTTATGACACCAAGCAATGCCGTCAGGTCATTGCAGATCGGCAAGCGCATGCGGTGATTCCACCTAGAAAAAATGCGAAACAATGGAAAGATACAAAGAGTAGCTCGCTAGAGCGAAATGAATTACTTCGAACAATTAAACGTTTAGGCAGGACACTATGGAAAAAATGGTCAGGCTATCATCGGCGAAGTTTGGTTGAAACTAAGATGCACTGCATTAAATTATTAGGAGATAAACTCAGCGCAAGGAGTTTTGGTAGCCAAGTGAATGAGATCCATGCACGTGTAGCAGTCCTTAACAGATTTACGGAATTAGGTCGCCCACTTACCCAAGTTACGCCTTAAATTTGGCTCAATTAGGGGCGCTTTGCATTTCAAATCTTTGTGCAACAAAGCCGATTATGCTTAATTATTCATCTAAACCATCATTTTCCACTTTTATAATATTATTTGACCCACGTCACTATTAAATTTTTATATACCATTTAAATCAAACTTTGATTCAAATATATCAAAACCTATATTGTTTATTAATACAACATTTAAAATTTTTAGTTATATTTTTTTATATTATTTATAATTTACAATATTAATACATAATGAATCAGTTTATACATATAATTAGTTAGCCAAATATGATGTTGATATTTAAAATTAATAAAAATTAAGTCACATAAAATCATTTTTAAATTAATTTTAAATAATACTCTATTTCAATTAATAGTTCTCATATAAGCTAATTTCTAAATATTTTCAATTTATTCTAACTTGTATTCTTAGTTCTTTTATATAAACATTCTTGCGATAATTTTTTTATCTTCATTATTTAAAATTTTCCAGGGGATAGTATGGCCAAGCTTACTTTAGATGCACTTACAGATATTGATGGTTTCGTTGCAGCAGCACTCGTAGACAGCGAAAGTGGTCTTGCATTAGCAACTCTTGGCAATAATACAATTGATCTTGAGCTCGCAGCTGCAGGCAACACAGAAGTTGTACGTGCTAAACGTCGTGTAGCAGCAAGCCTGAATCTGAATGTTTCTATCGAAGACATTCTAATCACTTTAGGCAAACAATATCACTTGCTACGCCCACTTGATTCAAATGAAAATTTATTCCTTTATCTAGTTCTTGACCGTAGTCTTTCAAACCTCGCTATGGCACGTCATGAATTGAAACACTTTGAAAAAGGTTTAGATTTTGCTTAATTAAGCTATTTGAGGGTTACTTTTTCCGGTAACCCTTAAATTGAGCACATCCTCATGAAAGATACTCTCTATATTTCCATTTTTGGACTCAGCCTATCTTTAATAAATGTATTTAAAAGTACAATGGTTGATGTTTTAAGTGAAAAATATAATCTGGTATGGACCAATCTTACTGACCAGAAACTACAGCTTTTATTAGTAAATGCTGATTTTGTCGATTTACCCCATATTCAAAAAATTAAAAATAATAATCTTACACTTCTACAAGTTGAGAAAAACCCTGCATTGTCATCTCAGGTGATTGAAAATACATTGTTCTTACCCTTTAAACACCCCCATGCTTTAATTGAATGGTTACAACGTGAGTTTTTATCAGGCACTCAATCGCCTCATTTAATTGAACAACCCATATTAATAGTACCCTCTTGTAGCACCAAAATAGCATATCAGTCATTTAAATTAATACTAGATGAGCTATTTCAGCCATCAGGTCATAGCAAATACATAATCAAAAATAGTGATAAACGTGTAGCTCTTATCGATCTGGAACAACATTGCTTCTATCCAGCAATCGACTGGTATCCGCAACCTGATTCAGAATTCAGCCTTGAACCTGCTGATCTAAATAGTATTGTGCAATTTCGCACTCAAGTGCGTCCAGAAGATCTTAACCAAGGGATTTGGAATTTTGTATGGCATCATTTGCAATTTGATGAACTTGAATATCCAGACTATTACCGCTTAGCTAAATGGCCACAAATTAAAGATTTCGACCAGCGCAAAGATCTATTCAAATTAGCTGCCCTTTTCAGTGAAGGTGCATCAGTTGCCTATGCACAACAACAGTTGAAATTAGGTGAAAAATATATTCATCAATTTCTATGTGCTTCACAACTAGCCAATATGCTTGAACCGATCTCATCGGATCAAGCCAAATTCGCACAGCATGCAACTGTCGCTGTTCAAAAGGAAGCTAATAAAATGATGGGTTTCTTTAGCAAGTTACGTAAGAAGCTCGGTATCTAGGAGTAATTCAGTTTGATCTTGCACCAATTTAAATTGGTATTTGCCGGTAGCATGGGTGCTGGCAAGGCTACAGCCATTCGCACCATTTCTAATATTGATGTATTAAGTACCGAAGCAATTAATACCGACCTTGAAGCACACCAGAAATCACTAACAACGGTCGGTATCGATTATGGTGAACTGGTCCTGGAAGATGGGGTCAAAGTCGGCTTATATGGCACACCAGGTCAGCAACGCTTTAATTTTATCTGGAACGTTATTACACAAGGTGCTATTGGAGTAATATTACTGATTGATGACAGTATTGACGAGCCATTAGAAGAACTAGAATTTTATCTGAATTACTTCAAAGATAAAGTTAAAAACGTTGTAATTGGCATTACACATATTGATAAGAAAGCTAAAAATAATGCTGCTCTCTATCATGGCTGGGCTGAAAAGCAAGACAGTACTTATCCAATCCTCTTTATTGATGCCCGTGAAAAAAATGATGTTTTAATGCTGGTTGATGCCTTGATCGCCACAGCTGAAGTTCAACTTACTGTCTGAAGAAAATTCCATGTCCTTAAATAATCTTGCAAAACGTACTGCTCCCCAAGAATTAACTGAATTTGCAGCCAAGCAGATTCAAGAACTCTTATTCAATGTGCAAGGTATAGAACTTATCATGCTGTGCTCTTCAGATGGATTTGAATTAGCCTCATTTGAAAAAATTAAAACTAACGGTAAAGGAAAACTTGCTGCCGTAAGTAGTTCTATTGTAGCTATGGTCCAGGCATTTATGCAGGAATTACAGCTGGAAGGCTGTCAAAGCATTACACTGGATGCTAATAATGGTAAAGCGATCCTAACTGCAATTCCGCATCCAAAGTTTCCTATGCTGATCCTAGCCATGACCACTAATGATGTACTTTTAGGTCAACTGTTATATTGCACGAAAAAAATTGCTCAGGATATTTCTAACTTTCAAATCTGATTCCATATGAATATTACAAGCTTGAGTCAGGCTTGTAATATTACATAATCAAGATTCATAATAACTACTCATAATTCCAGTCGAGATTCCTACGAGAAAAGCATATTTAAATATATGGTCGACTATAGCTGAACTAATTAAAAGTAAGACAAATAAAATGGCAGAGCCCAAACTAGCCATCACGGGAGCAGCTGTTACTTCTGCCTGATTTATAGGATGTTACTTAATCACAATTTTAATTTAAATAATCCTGAATAAAGAACCAGTAATTTAATGATCTAAGTTTCTATATAAACGTACAGCATATAACTAAAAAATAATATTTATATGTAAATCTTTCATCCTTTATGAAATATACACCGTAGATATCAATACCCTTCATATAAGGCATTTGAGTCTATCTACCGATAGCTCGCAAAACGTTTTATTACCACCATGGTGGTAGGTAAACAAAGTTATTCACCTTTCACCCGCCCTCCTAGGCACTGTAGCGAAGTATTTAATAGCGATACTGCACTTAAGCATCAGCTAAAAAACACTACTAAAATCGATTACAGGGAATTCATCCTAGAAGATAACAACCACTATGACTTTATATAATGAGCAAATTTTCTGCTGTAGCTTTATATAAAACTTAATATTTAGATGCTTTCTTAAATCTTGGCCATAAAAAAAACACCCCCTGCCATTTGGCAGGGGGTGTTTAAAATAATGAGCTGGCGATGACTTACTCTCACATGGGAAACCCCACACTACCATCAGCGCTAAGAGGTTTCACTTCTGAGTTCGGGAAGGGATCAGGTGGTTCACTCTTGCTATGGTCGCCAGCACAACTGGTATGACTTTGCGTTTGGTCTTATTTAGATGCCAATGCTTGGTCAAATCTTGCACTCGTTCAAAACAGTGTTTTGAACATCGTTCATTAATAGAAATATTTGAGTTGCAGTAGTTTGATCATTAGCGTTCACTAAATCAAGCTGTTTTGCTTAATATCGAATCAATTGAGCGTTACACAACAACTGTTTGGGTGTTGTATAGTCAAGCCTCACGAGCAATTAGTATTGGTCAGCTTCATGTATCGCTACACTTCCACATCCAACCTATCAACGTCGTAGTCTTCAACGGCTCTTTAGGTGACATAAAGTCACAGGGAAATCTTATCTTGAGGTAGGCTTCCCGCTTAGATGCTTTCAGCGGTTATCCCTTCCGAACATAGCTACCCGGCGATGCGACTGGCGTCACAACCGGTACACCAGAGGTTCGTCCACTCTGGTCCTCTCGTACTAGGAGCAGATCCTCTCAAATTTCCAGCGCCCACGGTAGATAGGGACCGAACTGTCTCACGACGTTCTAAACCCAGCTCGCGTACCTCTTTAAATGGCGAACAGCCATACCCTTGGGACCTGCTTCAGCCCCAGGATGAGATGAGCCGACATCGAGGTGCCAAACACCGCCGTCGATATGAACTCTTGGGCGGTATCAGCCTGTTATCCCCAGAGTACCTTTTATCCGTTGAGCGATGGCCCTTCCATACAGAACCACCGGATCACTAAGACCTACTTTCGTACCTGCTCGACTTGTGGGTCTCGCAGTTAAGCGCGCTTTTGCCTTTATACTCTACGCGTGATTTCCGACCACGCTGAGCGCACCTTCGTACTCCTCCGTTACTCTTTAGGAGGAGACCGCCCCAGTCAAACTACCCACCAGACATGGTCCTCGTCCCGGATAACGGGACAGAGTTAGAACCTCAATATTACCAGGGTGGTATTTCAAGGACGGCTCCATGGCAACTAGCGTCGCCACTTCAAAGCCTCCCACCTATCCTACACAAGTAAGATCAAAGTTCAATGTCAAGCTGCAGTAAAGGTTCACGGGGTCTTTCCGTCTAGCCGCGGGTACACCGCATCTTCACGGCGATTTCGATTTCACTGAGCCTCTGCTGGAGACAGCGCCCCCATCATTATGCCATTCGTGCAGGTCGGAACTTACCCGACAAGGAATTTCGCTACCTTAGGACCGTTATAGTTACGGCCGCCGTTTACTGGGGCTTCGATCAATAGCTTCGCTTGCGCTAACCACATCAATTAACCTTCCAGCACCGGGCAGGCATCACACCCTATACGTCCACTTTCGTGTTTGCAGAGTGCTATGTTTTTAATAAACAGTTGCAGGGGCCTGGTTTCTGAGGCTGCCAACAGCTCAAGGAGCAAGTCCTATCACCGCCGGCAGCGTACCTTCTCCCGAAGTTACGGTACCATTTTGCCTAGTTCCTTCAGCAGAGTTCTCTCAAGCGCTTTGGTCTACTCGACCTGACCACCTGTGTCGGTTTCGGGTACGATTCCTGTTTAACTGAAGCTTAGAGACTTTTCCTGGAAGTATGGTATCAGCCACTTCACTGTACAAGTACAGCTTGCTATCAGTTCTCAGCATAGAGTACCCCGGATTTGCCTAAGATACATGCCTACAACCTTCCACCTGGACAACCAACGCCAGGCTGACTTAACCTTCTCCGTCCTCTCATCGCATTAAACAGAAGTATTGGAATATTAACCAATTTCCCATCGACTACGCCTCTCGGCCTCGCCTTAGGGGTCGACTCACCCAGCCCCGATTAACGTTGGACTGGAACCCTTGGTCTTTCAGCGAGCGGGTTTTTCACCCGCTTTGTCGTTACTCACGTCAGCATTCGCACTTCTGATACCTCCAGCAGACTTCTCAATCCACCTTCATCGGCTTACAGAACGCTCCCCTACCACTTGCAATAAATTGCAAATCCGCAGCTTCGGCATATAGTTTTAGCCCCGTTACATCTTCCGCGCAGGCCGACTCGACTAGTGAGCTATTACGCTTTCTTTAAAGGGTGGCTGCTTCTAAGCCAACCTCCTAGCTGTCTATGCCTTCCCACATCGTTTCCCACTTAACTATAATTTAGGGGCCTTAGCTGGCGGTCTGGATTGTTTTCCTCTTGACTACGGACGTTAGCACCCGCAGTCTGTCTCCCGGATAGTACTCATTGGTATTCGGAGTTTGCATCGGTTTGGTAAGTCGGGATGACCCCCTAGCCGAAACAGTGCTCTACCCC
>NZ_AJXD01000058.1:0-2127 GCF_000264725.1 Acinetobacter sp. HA
TTTTCAAGACCGGTGCATTAAACCGCTCTGCCACGCTTCCATGGGCGCCATCATATAAATAAAAATCCGGCTTGGCAAATATTTTTGAGAAATTTAGTTATCAAATGCACAAAATAAAATCAATTCGGTCAATTTGCTGAATTTTCAGGCTTTTCATAGCGGATGGTATTGATGAACCAGACTTTCTTACCGGAGGGTGTTATTACTTCTGCTTCATCATCAACCTGCTTGCCGAGCAGCGCACGTGCCATTGGCGAATCAATCGAAATATGCTGTGGATGGTGGTCATAAATTTCATCAACTCCCACTATCCGTAAAGTCTTTTGTTCTCCGGCTTCATTTTCAATTTCGACCCAAGCACCAAAGTAAACCTTCCCTTCCTGCTCAGGTGAAAAGTCAATGATCCGTAGCTCTTCCAGACGTTTGCCCAAATAACGGACACGACGGTCGATCTTGCGTAACAGCTGCTTGTTGTACTGGTAGTCAGCGTTTTCAGAACGGTCGCCGAGGCTGGCGGCCCAGTTCACTTTTTTAGTGATTTCCGGTCGTTCTTCATGCCACAGATATTTAAGTTCTGCCACTAATTTGTCATGCCCACCACGGGTAATCAAATTGGATTTCATCGTTTTCTTACACCACTCATGACATCATTTTCCTTGCTAACTGCCCTATTTTATTGGCTATTTTAACAAGCAAACATAATACTAAAAAAATTTTCTAATGATTTTAAATACTTAAATTACATTTTTAAACATTTTTGCGTACAAAATTTGACAATCTATTTTTTGATCATTACCATGCGCACATCTGATTAACTTTGTTTATTTTTTACTCTGTGTAGTTTTTCTACACATTGCCGTTTAATCCCAAGTCATTTTGAATGACGTCATGACTGCCCAACCCTAATTGAATTTATCAACTTTAAGAAAGTTCTGTGGTGTCTTTTGCCTAAAACTTTCGAGGGCATAAATTACTTGTAGCGGAGACAACATGCACAGTAGTTCATCTTCTGGGTCGAGGCTTTGCCTAAGATCTTTATTTTCCTCTCTCCCTGTAAAAATTCTTGTATTGAGCACTGCGCTTGTTCCATTCCACGCCATCAATGCAAGTAAAACACCGGCACACCAGTTTGATAGTGTCGTCAACAGCAATAAGCTTACTGTTGTTGCTGTGAAGAGCCCGACCACAGTGTTTGAAGAAGGCGGTCACCTGCATGGTTTTGGTTATGATCTGGTTCGTAACTATGCCAAAAACATGAATGTAAAACTGGATTTCAAAACGGTGAGCGATGATGCCTCTGCATTGAAAATGGTTGCTCAAGGCAAAGCCAACATGGCAATGACTACAAGCAGTATCAGCAGCATTGAAGCGCGTAAACTGACGTCATTCTCTGCAACTTGTGGTGATGGCAGTTCCCTGTCGTCTAAAGGTCTGAATGCCAACCTGAACTGGGTTTTCAAATCAGCCAATGATCCATTGAGCCAGACTGCAAGTAATTTCGTATGTAACAGCAAGCAAAGCGGCGCAATCAATCAGCTCGCTTCCTTTTACAATCAGAATGTAGTCGAGGAGCATTTCAGGGATAATATCCATCAGGATCTTAGCCAGCGCCTCCCCATTTA
Organism: Acinetobacter sp. HA; assembly: GCF_000264725.1. NCBI lineage: Bacteria > Pseudomonadati > Pseudomonadota > Gammaproteobacteria > Moraxellales > Moraxellaceae > Acinetobacter > Acinetobacter sp. HA. The sequence continues at coordinate 1,623 of NZ_AJXD01000058.1, forward strand.
CAAGGCCAGCTTCCAGCGATCTGCACAGCAATACGGCCTGGACTGGCATCTGCTCGCCGCGATCGGCTACCAGGAATCTTATCTCAAGCCAAACTCCGTGTCCCCGACCGGTGTCCGTGGTCTGATGATGCTGACAAGCTCAACCGCAAAGGCAATGGGTGTAAATAACCGTACCGATCCTGTTCAAAGTATTGAAGGCGGTGCGAAATACTATGACAAGATGCTGTCACGCTTTGAGCATATTCCTATGCCAGACCGTAACTGGTATGCCTTAGTAGCCTATAACATGGGTCCAGGTGCAGTTCAGAAAATTCAGAACAGTATCCGTAACCAGGGGAAGGATCCGGATAACTGGGTAAACCTGTATAGCTATCTGGAGCATAACAAAGCCAGCAATGGCCGTTATCGTCAGGCATTGCAATATGTAACCCGTATCCGTTCTTATCTGGAACAGATCAAAAGTTCAGAGCTTGTGAATATCTGATTTATTCAAGCTATAAAAAAA
>NZ_AJXD01000059.1:0-8625 GCF_000264725.1 Acinetobacter sp. HA
GGGGCGATGGACTTACCTGTATCGTGCAGTTGATCAACGTGGTCATACGATTGACTTTTACCTTTCCGCTAGACGGAACAGTAAATCAGCCTATTGTTTTTTAGGAAAAATCTTCAATACGGTGAAAAAATGGCAAATTCCACGGGTCATCAATACAGATAAAGCAGCGACCTATGGCCATGCTTTATCACGGTTAAAGCGAGAAGGAAAATGTCCAGTAGATATTGAGCACAGGCAGATTAAGTATAAAAATAATGTCATTGAATGTGATCATGGTAAGTTAAAGCGGATCATCAGGGCCACATTAGGATTCAAATCTATGAAGACGGCTTATGCCACAATTAAAGGTATTGAAGTCATGCGTGCACTACGTAAAGGACAAGCATCGTCATTTTATTATGGTCAGCCTCAAGGTGAAGTGTGTCTAATCAACAGGGTTTTCGGTCTCTAAGCACTTTTAAAAAGGAACTTCATCGACTCAAATCTCTATTTGCAACAGTGCCTTCTTTAATTCAATTTTCTTTGAATAAAAACTCGATTTCGTCCCATTGAGGTAACGTATGCTTTTTAGGTACGACTTCAAACTGTAAGTCAACACAACTAAGTACTTTTTCAAATAAGTCAAATGAGCCAGTGAAATGACCGTTTTCAATCTCAGAAATTGTTGTTTTATTCACCCTAGATTTCTCCGATACAGTCTTTTGTGTATAGCCGAGTTTTTTCCTGGCCAATTTTATGTTTTCTCCAATCTCTTTTCTAGAAGCCATACTATTTTTCCGATTTCACAATATTGTATTAGCCATATAGCGAACCTTGTATAATTTATATGCAATGTTAGCTATATAGCAAATATTAAACGTTAGATCATAATAACTTTATAGATAATGCCTATGAGCATTCCTAACCTGTATCTCATCTAGCCTTCGAAATAAGAATTTTCCAAATTCAATACACTTCATAAAGCCTGTATATAGCATCTAGGCTTTATATATTCCTCATCATATTAATATTCTTATTTAATTAGCCATCCAGGTGTGTCTATTGGGGAGTAATCAAAACTGGTTAATTGAATAAAATTTAGGCCGCGTTCCTAATTTTAATGTAATGTAAAAAGAACGGTTTTTATATAAGGACATGATCATGAGTCCACATTCACAACAAATAGATAGGTCTAGACTTTTGGCTAAAGCATCCTGGAAAGCTGCTGAACAGCTTGGACTAAAGCCAGAGCAATTTTTAAGAATTCTGCATCTTGAAGGGATTGATGGTGAATTTTCTGAATTACAAACCTTAGATCCGAATTCTCAACAAGGGGAAATAGCACTAATTGTAATTCGGATTTACAGAGCTGTTTATAGCCTGAATGGTGGTGATATTAAATGGATGCATCATTTTCTCAATTCCCCTAATTCATTAACTGGAGGAGTTCCTATAGAACAGATGGAAAGTATGAATGGACTACTTTCTGTACTTAAGGCCGTAGAAGCCTTTCCATGTTAAGGTACTGACTTTTAAAGAATACCAAGAATTACTTAGGAACAAAAATAAGTATAGTTATCAGATAATATTGTTAGAGAAGTCCTAAAATAGCAGGCTATTATCTTGAGCACCTCTCCCTTTCATCTCTAGGCCCAGATCCAGTAGAAGTATAAAAAAGGATTATATAAATCATAAATACATATCATTTGAAAATTTCTAAGTTTCTATCAGAAGCTGTTTTATTACAGGGTCTAAATTCATCTAATGTTCATCCAGAGCCACTTTGTATACAATTCACTGATAAAAAAATTAGATCTATAGAATTAGAAGTATCCTTAAATTTATACTTTTTATATTAACCGTTTATCCAGATTCTATTGTTTTTCGAAGGAAGAAAAGTTTACCATCTGATTACGTCACAAAATCAAATAATGGATGAGTTATGAACAACAAGCGTGGGGGAATCAGAGAAGGTGCAGGTAGAAAACAGAAATACAATGAACCTACCAAAACTGTAAGAGTACCTTTATCCAAGGTCGTAGAGATTAAAGATTATCTGAACAAAGCAGATAGCCAATGCTTTAATGATGTCGCTTTAATCACTCCTGTACAGCCATCCACTTACATGCAAATTCCTTTAGCAGCCGAGAAGATTGCTGCTGGTTTCCCTTCCCCTGCTCAGGATTATGTAGACAAGACATTAGATATGAATGAACACCTCATTAGCAATGAGGCTACGACGTTCATTGTAAAAGTGGCCTCTCTTTCCATGAGAGATGCAGGTATCGAAATTGATGATGAACTTGTGGTTGATCGTAGCCTTGAAGCCAAACATGAAGATATCGTTATCGCTCTGATCGACAATGACTTTACTGTTAAGCGCTTGATGATTGAAGGTGACTATCGCTGGCTTAAAGCTGAGAATTCTGATTGCTCTGATATACATCTTAGAGATGGCCAGGAGATGGTGATTTGGGGTGTAGTGACTTATGTCATCAAACCATTCAGGAAACGTAAGTAACTACTCTCTTGGTTTCATCATATGGCATATACCAACAAGATATTTGCTTTGGTAGATATCAACAACTGTTATGTCAGTTGTGAACGTATCTTTAATCCAGGTCTAAATAACAAACCTGTAATTGTCCTCTCTAACAATGATGGCTGTGCTGTGGCACGCTCCCAGGAAGCCAAAGATTTAGGTATCAAGATGGGAGTGCCCCTCTTTCAAATTAAGGACATTGTAGAGCAGCATAAGGTCCAGGTACTCTCAAGTAACTATGCTTTATATGCAGAAATGTCTCGCAGATTCATGAAGGTCCTGTCTAAGTTTGTAACTCCTGAAGAACAAGAGGTCTATTCGATTGATGAATGCTTCTTGGACTTGACTGCTTATACCAAGAAGTATGATTTGACTGATTATGCACAGACGATTCGTCAGCGTATTTTTACCTGGCTCGGTTTACCAGTATGTATTGGCTTAGGTAGGACTAAAACTGAAGCCAAAATGGCAAATCACATTGCAAAAAATAACACCTACTTCAATGGTGTGTGCAATCTGGTTGCTATGGATTTTTGTGCTATAGAAAGCTTATATGAAACGATAGAGGTAGGTGAAATTTGGGGCGTAGGTAGGAAACATACAAAGAAACTAAATAGTCTTAATATTTATTCCGTGCTGGATTTCGTGATGGCCTCTTCTTTCATGATTAGGGATCAATTTTCCATTGTTATGCATAGAACATTACTTGAATTACATGGTGTCTCTTGTATCGAGTTAGAACATACTCAAGCCCCTCGAAAGCAGATTGTCGCAAGTCGTTCATTTGGCCAAAGGATTTATCATATTGATGATCTTAAAGAGGCTATGAGTCTCTATGTTCAAGATGCAGTAGCTCGCTTAAGAGGAGAGAATATGTTATGTGGTTACATGATTGGTTTCGTACAATCCAATCCATTTGATACGCATAGACCCTATTACAGCAAGTCTGCAGCACTTACTTTGCCAAAACCTACGGATAACGTATTAACGCTGTGTAAGATTGCCATAAAAATGATAGATGATTTATATCAGAAAGATGTAGGTTTTAAAAAGTGTGGCGTAATATTGACTTGTCTAGAGCCTAAATCTAGCCATATTTATGACCTGTTCACTGACATGAAACAAATAACCGCAGACAATAACTTGATGGATTCACTTGAAGAAATCCATCATAAGTTTGGAAAAACCAAGCTTGCCATGGGTGCAAGTATGTTACCGAATAGAAGCTGGAATATGTCTCGTGATCAACTGAGCCAAAACTATTTTCAATGGGACCAATTGCTTTGTGTAAAATAAACTCATGAATACTTAGTAATCCTGATCTTATTCCACCCCCTAATTATTTTTTCTTTTTTAAAATTTCTTGTAAGTTTTCAGCAGTAATGCCTGTGAAATTGTTTTCTTGTAGAAAAGTCAGGATTTCATCTACTGTTACTCCCCCATTAAAAAGTTGAAGTAAAGTTTCCTTATGTTGAGAAAGTAATTCATTTCGCGTAAGTGTTTTTTCATTCACTTTGACTAGATGGCGGCGAAGAATATCTTCAAAATTTTTAGCATCATTAATGCTATATATTTTTTGGTTCTTCGCTACATATCTTGAAGGCTTTTCTTCTTTTGCTGTTACAACTTCAAGAGAATTTTCTGTTGAGAATGCAGAATTTGTATTATCTGGATTTTCACTATCGAATTTTAAACTATTCTGATCTTGCATCATATTTCTTCCTTAGGAATAAATGTACAAGCCAATTATTCTGAATATATCACTGGACAGAAATGGCAAAACATGACCCTTTTTTGATTTTTAATTTACTGAAAAAAGTCATCTTTTGCGCTAAGAACAAAAAGAAAAAACAAGCATGATTTTCATTATATTCATTACATCCAATGAGCCGAAAAAAGTACAGGATGGGACGATGTATATCACATCGTCCATTTCACAAATATCGAGCTCGCTTCGCTCGGTCTCAATTTGTATATAGTAGAAAAAAATGAAAAAGGCTTTAAGAAACAAACAAATTATTATTCGGCTCACAGAAGATGAGTATCGGCAGATTACAGCTTCCTGTGAAGTCCTACACATGAATCAAGCAGATTATTTACGCAAGAAAATTTTTAATGAATCTCAAATCATTTTATTAGAAAAACAGGAAATTCATGATGTAAGAGTTACCGGAATTTTACTGACAAAACTTTTGGAAAAACTCAAAGATACACAACTCATTCTTTATGAATTAGAGGAAATAAAACAGCTCATCACTGAGATCAAAATGACTGTACGTAAACTCAATGATAGGTTGGATAAGATATGATTATTAAAGTCATTCCCAACCCGATTGACTCATCAATTGATGAACGCGTGACTGGATTATCTGATTATATTCAGCATCCGAAGCAAACGCGTATTAATTATCTACCGGAGTATATTAATCAGCTTCATCCTGGTTTTGATGAAGGTTTACTCTCTGAAAAATGTGTCTATTCAAACTCGAGAAACTTTTTAGAGGTTCCTATCTATCAAAAAACTGAAACGTCGAAAACTATCAGTTCAAACTCTCATGTGATTGACCCAATCGTATTGAAATATCAAAAAATTGAAATGTCACAAACGGCCAGTTTGAACTCTCGTGTGATTGACCCAATCGTACATATGGTCGGAAGTTTTAAAAAATTTGAAGTTCCAACTGTTGAACAACTTGAAGAACAGATCGATATTTTAGCAAAACATCTAGGTGCAGAAGAGTTGCAAATGCAATATGCAATGCATCTGGATACAGACAATGTGCACTTTCATTTAATCGTCAATAAAGTTCATCCGTTCAAAAAAAATGAACACCATGAAAATAAAGTCATTGATCTTGGTGTGGGGTGGATTTTGAATGCAGTCCATCGAGCTACTGCAGAAATTGAAGCAAAACAGGGCTGGGAGCCGGAACCTAATCCAGTTTTCATTTATAACCATGAAACTGGACAGTGTGATAAAAATCCAGATTATGTACCTCAGCCTGATGCTGAAAAAATTTATTCGAAAATTCGAGATCAAGAACATCGACATCAACAAAAAAGTCGAATGAGCAGTGAAATTGCGGTAGGAATAAACTATCAACACTATATTGAAAATAATATCCAGCAGGTAATGAACAGCGCTAAAAACTGGAAAGACTGGCACCAGCGATTAGCCGAAATTGGAATTTTGTATGAAAAAAAACGTAATGGTAGTATTTTTAAAATTCAGACAAGTGAAAAGCAAACACTCACCTTTAAAGCCTCATTATTTTGTAATAAACAAGTCACTCTGAAAAACTTAGAAAAACGATGGGGGGATTTTACTCATCATGATGTCGATCACAAAATAATTCCTCTGATCAAGTTAAGCGATAATATTCAGCACGTCCAATCAGCAAAAACGACACTACATTCTTATCATTTGTTCAAAAATGAAGATTTTCTAGTTAAAGATCTCCATGACGTTTATTTAAAATTAAAAGTAGAAAAGGATTCAATTAGTAAAAATCGTAAAGATGAATATCAAAAAATTTCTTTTAAAAATGAAAATTATAAGCATGATAAACAGCATTTTTTAAAAGACTTACAACAAAAATTTCCAGAGCAATCATCTGATGCCATTTTTACATTACTACATTATCATCATCACGCGGATCAAATTAATTCGAGAGCATCACAAAGAAAAAAATATAACGCTCAACATAAAAACCTAAGTGAAAATACATCTCAAACGCTGAAAAAATGCTTTCCATTTTCCACAAGTTTTGATTCATCGAAAATCACATCTTATGCAGATTTTTTAAAATTTTTCCCACCTTCACATTACTTGCTTATGCAACAACAATTTTTATTTGACCAACGTCAATCTAAAAATTTTATTTGCCAAGATAATCCAAAGATCAAAACAGCAAGAATCATTTTCGATTGGCATCAACCTCATGAACCTATTGCCATTCAAAATCAATATGGGATCCTCGTCTTTAGCAACTATTCTCTCGCCCGGCTGCAACAATGTATCAAAGTACTGGATCCTAATCAGAAAGGAACTCTCAGAGGCTCGTCAGAATTTAAAGACTTGTTCCATATAGCTTTGCAACATAGAGCCCAAGATATCAAGGATGTAAATAAAGAAAGGGCTTTACCAAGTTTTGAACGTTTGTCTCAAAACAATATCGAATCTTGCTTTACTGAACTATTTAAAAGATTTAAAACTACCCACGCACCTCAAAGTACTGCCATTATTAAAACTTGTTTGCTCTTAAATTGTTGCGGTATACCAATGGTGTTACTTCAATCAACATTAGAAAGTTGTATTAATCAAAAGAAATTGCCTGATCTTAAAGAAGATGATCTAAAGACCTTAAAACTTAGGATTCAAAAACTGATTTATACTCAGCCCAAAGAACTGAATAAGCAATATTTCAATTCATCTGATATTGAATATTGTTGGCAACTATATTTCAGTCTACAAATTTCTCCACTCAAGCAACCAAAAGAACAGAAGTACAATTCACAGCCTACATCTTCATCTTCAACACTAGAATTAGAGCTTGTGCCTAAGGCTGAAAAGAAGAGAACAATCAGACTTCCTGAAAATTTAGCTGAATCGGAGTTTGAACAAATGCTGCAATACTTTGAACACAGTCGAAGACTCAAATTTCAGAAAAAACAAGAAGTAGAACGCTTGAATACCTTAGCATCTTCAAAAAAAACTTCTATACCTTCTCAGCAGTCTAAAATGATGTTTTCCTCTAGGAAAAAATATGTCATAGAATATAAGTTTGGACATAAATTTTATCTAGATCAGCACGAGACTGCATTCATTGAAGCAAAAGATGCTTCATATATTGCTGTTGTAAGTGAAAAGAATAATCACATTCTTGATGCTTTACTTCTAGCAAAAGAGAAATATGGTACGGTGCAGGTCTACGGCAGTGAAACATTTAAAGACCAGGTAAAAGGATTAGCTACAGAATATAATATTCCAATTGTACTTGAAGAAGAATTAGAACAAGTATTCATTCAAAAAAGTGTCCCCCCTACCCCGTCTCCTTTAGAACTTAGTTTAGAAGAAAGGGATTTAGGCATACCTTTAGCAGAAGAACGAGCAGAGAAATTTTATGAGAATCAAAAAATTGATTCTCGAATGAAAGACAAGGAACAAAATTATTCCAAAGATAATGATTTAAATTATAGGTTATAAAATAGCCTAAGAATTGCTTAGGCTAATACATAGGAGGATTCAGGAAAGTATTTAAGAAATTCAACTTTCACTAAATCAATATTATTCACTTCAGGATTCTCTGTTAAAAAGTGTTCTAACCAAACCAAAACTGCTTCATGATTGTTATAGCAATGGTTCACATCTAAATAATTAGCAATGCCAAATCCCATTCCTACATTTAATTGTTTAATCAACTTATAGCCCATAAGCTTAGCTTTACGGCTTACCCATAACTCATCCGAAGTAAACATATAAAAACTCCTGCACCAATTTATTGTGTTGCAGGTTACTATTCCTCTAATTTACAAGATATAATTTGATTTAGATAGGCAAAAATACTTGTTATAGGTAAATATAACCTGCTGCAGGTCATAATTTATCAAAGTATTTAATTTAATGCAATAAAAATAACCTGTAGTAGGTTATTTTTAAACTTTGAAAGATAATATGATTAGATGTAAGTTAGCCAGCCTTATGGGTGAACGCAAAATCTTAAAATTAAGTGATGTTGTCCATGCAACGGGAATTAACCGTAATACTCTCACCAATATGTACTATGACAGAGCTGTACGTATTGAATTACCGGTAGCAGACAAACTGTGCAAATTTTTTAGCTGCACAATGAATGATCTATTTGAATATCTAGAGGATTAAGTGGACTTAGCCTCTATTATTTATATGTATTCCACCTTAACTTAACTATCCATATAAATTATTTGGTACCTACTAATCTTGGATTATTAAAACCGCATAAGTTATGTAACTTATGCGGTTTATGTGTCAGGAATCTGTCCACTTATGGGCGGCTAAAGGCGTACGCATTTTTTGTCATCTTTCGCCTCTTGCAAAGTTCGCTCATATTAAACAGCAGTATTCA
>NZ_AJXD01000060.1:0-4292 GCF_000264725.1 Acinetobacter sp. HA
CCGTGATGACGATGATGATGACGATCGTGGCCGCTCAAGTGGTCGAGGCCGTGGTCGCAGCCGTGATGACGATGATGATGACGATCGCGGTCGTTCGGGAGGTCGAGGCGGAAGAAATACCCCGCCACGCGATGACCGAGGTCGCTTCACTTCCAGGTAAATTATTTGGGAGCAACCGGAAAGATATAGATGAAAGGTTTATATTTTTCTAAAAAGAAAAACATTTTGAATTTCTTATAGGTTTAAAGCGAGCAGATTAGTCTGCTCGCTTTTTTATATGATTTATTTACATGCTATTTTATTGAGTACGCTCTGGCGGATTTTCTATCCATCGGGGACTCGATGCCGATTGCATTAAAGCTTTCGCTGCTTTTGCGACAAACATCGAAACCTCGTCATCTACTTCCTCATTGTTGCTATAAAGCGGGAAAGTACCAGGCTGGTTTTGAATCACAATGTCATCAATAATCCAGCCACGATATGCATTATAGTACTGATCGACAGTATCGAATTTAAACCGGATTTTAATATTGGATTGGCCCGCATATTCATCTAAAGAAATAGCTTCTTGCTGGGCAAATTGAGGTGCAAGGTTAAAGCCAAAGTTTGAGAATGGAATTGACCAGCGGTTATAATCTGTTTGCGGATCAGACAGCGGATTTAATCGCGCCAGTTTTTTAAATTCCCCTCCATTGACTGAAACTTCCACATCCATGGCATCATACCCTCTGCTACTTGGATTTACTGATTCAATTTCCCACCAGGTTTTAAAACTTAAGCTGATTGGTTTTTGTGTAGTGCTCAGGTCAATTACTGGTGAAGTCAGTGTTCCATAATACGCCTTTGCTGACGTTCCACCATTCAGTCTTGTTTCTACTGGCTGCCCTTCCTCGGTTAAAAGACTGGCTTCTTTATTTAAGAAACTACCTGCAACACCATTGCCATACCAATATGCATAATTGCCTTGAGCAGGATCTGGCAGTTTGCCATTACTGCTATCATCTGGTGCCAAGGTCACTAAACGATTCACATCTTTATTAATAATCTTGTGATTTTTTTGCAGTAAAGACCATTTTGTTTCTTCAACTGTAGAGGCCTTTTCCCATTCATCTCGGGTAGCAGAGTCTTCTTCAAAAGTTTCCTGCCAAATACTGGTCGTAGCTTCAGTATTTTGTATCAAGGTAAATTGACTACCCCCTGAAATAGAGGACGTCACTGCAACCTGCTTTGTTAAACTTATATACCCGGGTGCACTGATCATAAGCGTTGCATTTTTTAAGGTATCGCCAAGCTCATCAGATACATTAAAAGCTAGACTGAAATATCCTTTCGCATCAGTTAATGCTGTAACGAATGCGCCATTGGTAGCCGCACCACCTGATAATGAAACCTGTGTATTTGCCAAAGGCTGACCTTGCACCAGAACTTGCCCTGATAGTGTCCCAATAATTGCTTCATTTACCGGATGAATCGTTTCACATTCAGCATTATTACAAGTTAAAGGCACGTTGATCGACAATTCCTTATTGGTATTTGTCGGATGAATAATGAATGGCACGATTGCAGTTTCAGAATGCTTTCTGACCAAAATATAGTAAATACCTGGTGCTAAATGAACTGAACCAGAAACACCCAAATGGTCTGTTGTATATTCTCGTGCCGAGGAGAAATCATTAATCACCGGAAGACGGTCATACTGGACAAAGAGACTGTGATCAACCGTATTATTATCAGAAATACTGGTGACGTTATTACTCCATTGTGCAGCTGATAAAATTCGAATGTCAGCATCTGCAAGCGCCAGATGACTTGCATCGGTAATGATTAATCGTTCTACTCCATTTGCTGGCGTTACGGTTTCTTCCGGGGTCGTTTGAGATGGTGGTGTAGAGCTACCAGAACTGCCTGAATCTGAACCACAGCCAGTCATTATCATTCCCGTAGAGGCAAGCAGCATTGTTGCTATAATATTGAGTTTCATGAGTAAAATCCTTATTAAAATAATAAATTAATTCTTATAATTCGCCTTTTAATAGGTATTTATTTTTATTATTAAGAAGCCTAAAAAATATATAACAAATCCATAGAAAATAAAAATATAAATTATTTCAAACCCAATTATTCAAAAAGTATTTATTAATATAAAATTCTATTTTTTTTGATTCAATCAACCCCTCAATTAAATTATCTTTTAATACTTATTTTTTATGAAAATAATTCTAATTATTTACTACATTTATTCTTAATAAAAACTTTATCACCTTGTTTTAAATAGAATATAGACAAATCAATTTATTCCAATTTCATTTAATCAAGCAAATATAAATCACATTATTATTTTCTACTAAAGCATGAAAAAAGGCACATAAAAATGGGCTCTAATGAACCCATTTTTAAAAGGATAAAAAATTTAAGTTTTCTTGGCTTGTAATATTTTGAAAAAAATAAATAATATTACAATCCACACTGGCAGCATCAGCACTGACAACATGAAACCTTGATCCCACATGATATAGAGCACTGTCAGCATAAAGACTGAAACCAGATAGTTACTCAGGGGTGAAAACAATGCAGGGAATTTAGTTTGTACAGTTTGGAGGCGAATGGCTTGCTTAAATTTAAGATGAATCAGTGTAATCATGATCCAGTTCAGTACTGCTGCTGCCACCACAATGTAAATTAGATAGCTTAGTGCTTTTTCAGGTACAAAATAGTTTAATAAAACACAGCCAAAAATCAGTAATGCTGAGAATAGCACCGCTGGCACTGGAATTCCTCGTGCATTCACCTTCTTAAAGGCTTTTGGAGCATTACCCTGCTCTGCCAGACCTAATAGCATTCTGCTATTGGCATACATCCCGCTATTACACACCGATAGCGAGGCTGTCAAAATAATAAAATTTAATAAGTGGGCGGCCCAATCAATACCCATCAGATTAAAAATCATCACAAACGGGCTATGCTCTAAATCACCTAAATTCAGCTGATTCCACGGCACAAGTGATAATAGAATTGCAAGTGAACAGATATAAAATAGAAATACACGAATTACAGTTTGATTTACAGCTTTTGGAATATTCTGATCCGGATTTTCGGTTTCCGCAGCAGCCATACTGATCAGCTCAATCCCGCCAAATGCAAACATCATAAAGGCCAGCATATAAAATAGGCCTTCAAAACCATTCGGGAAGAAACCGCCATGTGCCCATAAGTTCGTTATTGAAGCAGTAGAATCAACATCAGCAGTGACCAGCAAATAAATCCCAAATAAAATCATCGCGACAATCGCAAGGACTTTTATCATTGATAACCAGAATTCAGATTCGCCATAAATCTTTACATTGGTCAAATTCATGCCAGTGACCAGAATAAAGAAAAATAAAACCGAAACCCATACCGGAATTTCTGGCCACCAGTAATTGATATATTTACCAACCGCAGTCAGCTCAGTCATCGCTACCAGAATATACAGAATCCAGTAATTCCAGCCTGTTAAAAATCCTGGAAACTTCCCCCAATATTTAAAGGCGAAATAGCTAAATGAACCGGTTACAGGTTCATGTACAATCATTTCACCGAGTTGGCGCATAATCAGGAAAGCAATCAAACCGCCCATCAGATAACCCAAAATAATAGATGGACCAGCAGACTGAATAATATGAGCTGAACCTAGAAATAGACCGGTACCAATCGCACCGCCCATGGCAATCAGCTGGATATGACGATTCTTCAAACGGCGTTGAAGCTGCGGTGTTTCACTCTCCAAAACATATTCTCATAATGAATAAAAAAATAGGATTGTACCGAGTCTAGTGCCAATCAGCTAACTCATAAATTAGATCTCTTTCATAAATCAAAAAACGATCTTCTTTTTGGTTAATATTTGCACTCCGGATTTCTTAGCATTCGTGCATAATCTGCCGATGAAATACATCGATTCAAACAAGCTTTCTGATCCTCAGTTCAAGCGATACACAGGCATCTCATGGTCAACTTTCTATTTGATGGTTGAGCAATTGCAGAAGCATGTCTCTGCCAAAGGCTGACCGCCCAAGTTAAGCCTGGAGGATCAGGTTCTGCTCTGTCTGAGCTATTGGCGGGAATACCGAACCTTATTTCACGTTGCGACGAGTTACGGGGTTTCAGAGCCCACAGCCTCAAGAATTGTCCGTCATGTTGAAGACTGCCTGATTCGGTCCAATCTGTTTAATTTACCCAAAGATTTACCCGAGGGCGAAGGCATCGACTGGAATGTTGTGATCGTGGATGCCACGGAAATTCCAATCCAAAGG
>NZ_AJXD01000061.1:0-1977 GCF_000264725.1 Acinetobacter sp. HA
GGGCGCTTTGCATTTCAAATCTTTGTGCAACAAAGCCGTAGTACAGTCAATGGGGCCTGTATTGGCACAAATTCGGGTTGTATTGAATTTGCTTTAGATTATCCATTGCAAACTTTAGATTTCCATTGTGGTGATGATACAAAGCAAACATTTGTCACCACATATGATGTAGATAAGGGTGTGGCAACAGGTGCCTGTAAAGTAGGCCAGTCAATTACTTTCTATATTCTAGGTAAAGATGAAAGACGTGTAGATCTGGGTTCATTCTCAATGAATAGGATTGGTAATGTTACATCTAAATCTCATTATCCACGTATGAATTTATTGGATATCGCTGAGGGCATCCGTAACACCAACTCAGCAGGTGATCTGTCTCAATATGATATTGCTATTCGCTTAGTCCAGTTAATTCAAGCCATGGGTTTAAATACTGATCAATTACGATCAGCAACGGAAATCTATCCTGTTGCGATAAATGAAGATATTCGAGCTGGACTTGATCAATTAGATGAAGATATTACTGTTGAAAAAATCAAGACTTTATCTGATCAGGATTTTGATGCCTTACTGAAAAAATGGTTGGGACCAACAACGATTACTAAAGAACAGGCCGAACAGGTACTTCAAGCATTATTAAATATTTCAAATGCTGCTGTTTATCAGCCAGAATTTTCCCTGTTTTCTACTGAATCCTTAGGTAGTTATGTTACCGGTTCAGAAGGGTTAGTAGGATGCAGTAATCTTAACCGAGAATGCTCGCTAACAGATACTGACCTGACACATATCTTGGGTCATTTTATATTGATGACTGACCGTCAGGGGATGACTTTCGGCAGTGGCTTACAGTGGAAAGGCAAAATAGAAAGCACAACCCAGAATCCTGGTGATTTCACCACGATAGGTGGACTGAATGCTCATTTAATTCGTAGTATTAAACCTGTACAAATGACTGCTGATGCCCAAAATTCATGGATTGACCCGGAAACAAAACAAATTACCAATACACCAGGTTATCTATTCAGAGTAGGTGACTCTACTACCGAGAAACTCAAGATTGAACAAGGTCGCTTATATAATGATTATATGATTGCTGGTAAAGAGCGTTTTTATAAGGTTTTGACCGGTAAGAGTGTGAGTTATAACTTAAATGAGAGTGAAAAACGTGAGCTAGGTCTGTGGCAGCAAACCGGGGGAACACTGAATTTTGCTGGTACGATGGATCTTTATAAAATCTATCCAATCACACATTTGGACCGAAGGGTTTTCACGACTCAAAATAATGTAAGAAATCAAGAAAATTATTTTTTCCCGCTTTATGGAAATTTAAAATTTACCTTAACAAATGATTCAAACAGAATAATTAATTTGGGCATTGTGATTGATGAAAATGGTGATATTCGTACGAATATTAAACCTGCTACAGCAAAAGTTGATGAATGTAGTGCTGAATACAATCCATCTACAATGCAAACAACCTATTTGGTCGAGGATTCTGAGGATACGGATGCGGTAGAAACAGTACAACAATATCGTATTGGAACCGTTTCACGTGCCTTTGTACCTGCAGCTGTGAGAAAGAAAACAGACAATACACTTTCTATTCGTATGGTTTTCGCTAATGAGGAATTAGGCGATTTGAACGGTGCTCTCATTGGTATGAATTCCACCATCAAGACCTCAACTGATGGTTCTTCCGAATCCATAGTGGTAGGGGGAGCATTAGTGAATTTGACTGATTTATTTAATGTGAGAGTAACAGGTGACGGTACGAATACTCCTAAACCGACGATCAGTTTGACAGACTCTGAAGGGAATACGGTAAAATGGGCAAATAGCTTTGCTAGCTTTAGCCAAGTTTATGGTAAACAGAATCCTTCTGATGAAAGTGTTAAGAGATTATCCAAACTTGCAGGAGGTACAGTTAGCCTGACCGCTGCTGAATGCTATAAAGTAAAAGCGAAATCCTAATATAAAAAA
>NZ_AJXD01000062.1:0-3125 GCF_000264725.1 Acinetobacter sp. HA
AGAAAACAATTATTATGACATTATTTCAATGAGTTATCTATTTTTGTCGTGTACAGAGGGTTTTAAATTAGATACAGCACCGATACGGAAAGCAGAGTCAATGAAAAGTGTCTATTGGTTTATTGACATGCTTAATCATAGTTCAAAGGAGCGGTTTAGAAAGTTCGCATCCTGCTGGAAAGCTTTTAATGATTTTCTAAAATCTGATAGATCTAACACAAACGAAAATATTTTTTCTAAAGTATATGAATATTTTTCTGACCCTGACATTTCAGCATCAAAATTAAGTGAAAGTATTAATAGTAAAAGTGAGTATTCTCACCCTAGGATTCAATTATTACCTTTTCTAAAGTATGAACAACTGTTCACAAAACATATTGAGATCACTGAAAAAAATTCATCAGAGTACAAAATTACTCAAAAGAGTATTTCTAGAGAACTTAGAAATTATGAAATAAAACTGATCTTAAAGGTTTCTCGCTTTGAGCTTGAGAAATTGATAGATAGTGACTATTTAAACCTTGGTGACAAAGAACTTTATAAAGGAGATATTGCCAGCATAGACGTAGAGCGCTTTCTAATTGGTGCATATCCTCAGCTTAAATCTGTAGTAGTCACCAACATCGAAGAACCCGTAGATAAGGATAAAATTCAGTTAAAAGATGTTGCCAAGATTTTAGAAATCAATTATGACATTGCTAGAAATCTAGCAAAATCTGGATGGTTCAACTTAGAGGATATATATGAAAAGCCGCAGACTCTCAGAAAGTATTCAAAAGAAAAAGTAACAGAATTCAAAAATAAATACATTCTTGTTAGCCCCTTAGCAACACAGCTTAAGGTGTCTCCAACTAATCTAGTGGAGAAATTAGGGGCTTTAGGTATTACTCCTACTAATGGCCCACATATAGATTCAACTGCAATTAATATTTTTTTAAAGTCTGATGTTCAAGATATAAAGACAAATGACCTAAGTACTATTAAGGGCTATCCAACTCGAGCTGGAAGGCACAAAAATACCTTAAAAGATGTATCCCAAAATGCAGATTATTACTCTTTAAATGATTCTGCATCCATATTAGCAATTAGCTCAAATAAAGTTGCTGTACTTGTTCAAAAAGGGATTCTTAGGAAAAATGAGAACAACCCTTTATCTGTTCAGATTGAAGCTTGCTCCCTATTAAATCTTAAAAACAAACTACTAAGCGACGAATTTATTTCCTACCTAGATGCTGCAAAGCAATTGAACTGCCCTGCCAATTGGATAAAAAAGTATTGGTGCAATACAGGCTTCTTAAGCATTGAAGATTTAGTCTATTGGAAGCTCATTCCACGAGAAGAACTCAGTAAAGTACTTAAATTAAAGGAAGTCTATATGACAGGTACTGAAGCTAGTAAGTTACTAGGAATGAGGCATTCGCATATAACGAACCTACAGAAACAAGGTTTAATTCGTCCCTATTATCTTGGCAAAACTGATTCAAAAATTAGGCTGTTTAAAAAAGATGATGTCATCCGCATCAAAAATGAGAATTCTCGATCATCTGCGACTATATGATCTTCTAACAACTAAAAGAGAATCGTTGGGGATTTCCACTTTTACTTTTATCTGTACATCATTACCTCGGTAATCCTTAGCTTTAGACTGGTATTGAACTAAGGCATTTTTACCTATGCCTCTAAGTAAGATTTCAGTATTTTTTAATTCGACATACTCCCCTTTTCTTTCACCAATCTTTGATTCAGGGAAAAGGTCTTTTAGTCCAAATTTTATAAAAATAATACTTTTTCTATCATCTTCTCGTATTGAGGCTAAGGTAGAAGTTATAAGAAAGTTATTCGGCTTTTCGCTATAAAAAAGATATATAGAGCTTGGAAAAAACAATATATATATGAGCATAATAGATAGCTTTAAATTTTTCTTTTCTATACTTTCAGCTGTAGATTCCTCACTCTTTAAATAATTATTATCTCGAAATTCTTTAATAAAGATATCAATACAGTATGTAAGCAATATACTTAAAAAAATCATTAATATTAAATTTAATGATTTTTCGTTATAAAAAAGAAAAATCAATACAAATCCAAAAATATAAAAAATAAATTTTATAAACTTAACAGAAATCTTATCTATTACTTTTTTCACCTTTACCAAGGTAATATTTCTTATATTCACAATATTATTAAAAAATAATTTTATCTGAAATAAAAATTTAAATATCCTTATTATACCACTAAAAATAAAAATAACTATTCTACCAAGTGCATAATGTGAACTCAAAAATAATAAAAAAACCAATAGAAATTTTATAGTTATTAAAAAGAATAAAAGACCATCACCCAATGATAAGTCAGTGGGAAAATAATCAATATATGTAAAGTACAATAGGATTAAACAAATACCAAATCCAATAATGAATTTTATTATCTGGTTACTACAATTAATTACCCAATTAATTTTTTTAAAAATAAAATCAAAAAAACTCAAAACCATCCTCTTTATAAAAATCACTTATAAACAGAATTTTTAAATTAATTCTGTTTATAAGAAAATAGAAGCACAGTCCCTGTCTGGGCTTATAACACTTGGTTTAAAATTATTTTAGAAATAACTAATTAGTCAAAAATACTAATTTGTAGATAGTCCTCATTTATAATATGTATTCTATCTTGATAGTTTTTTGATCTAGGAAAAACCCTCCAAGCAGAAACGTCTTTTGATAACAATTTATTATTATTTCCCATCTTTCTATATAAACTGTCATCTTCAGTTTCTATGATAATTCCTGCATTTGTTTGACGAATTTTTCTATAAGAGTTTTCTTCTAGAACTTTACTATCATCAACAATCCACTCATTTTGAGTAAAATCATAAAATAAGGAATGATTTTCTTTATCTAGCCCGACAAGTTTTTTTCCATCAAACCAGGAATACGCAGCTATATTTTCTAAATTATTTGGAATTCCCGATGTAATATATTCTTTTAAATACGATATATTTTCTTGCGGTATACGTTCTCTCTCTCTAATCTTTTTTAATCTATCTGATGTGGTTCCGTTAATTAGACCACTCAATTCAGTTTTATAAGTGATAAATCCGCTCTAAATATTTAAATTATGCTGCC
>NZ_AJXD01000063.1:0-12903 GCF_000264725.1 Acinetobacter sp. HA
TGCTTTAATCGCAGCAAGTGCTACCTTAGCTTTAAAATCATTTGAATGATTTCTTCTTGGTCTACGTGCCATAAAATACTCCATATATTGATGTTTATAACATCATTTGAGGAGCAGAATATCACTTATAGGAGTTGTTCAAATTTACGGATCCATCTCTGACTTACCCGGAACTTACAGTTTAAAACCTAGTAGTTTAGATGAAGAAGTCACCAGGGCAGTTTGTTTGGGCGAGCTAAAAGGTGAAATTCTACCCGATATTTTTATATGCGTTGTAGATGCCACAAATTTAAGCTTACATTTGAGCTTGGTTCTCGAAGTTCGTGCTCTAAATCGCCCTATGATTCTTGTATTAAATATGATGGATGAGGTCAAAAAGCGTGGTATTTCCATTGATAAGGATAAACTGTCTCAACTGTTAGGTATCCCTGTAGTTGAAGCTGTCGCAGTTAAAACAAAAGGAATTCAAGATTTAATTAATCAATTAGAACAAAAAAATCTTTTTATTACTCCTTATCATTCTGAATTAAGTCATTTTGAACAGGTCAAACAAATCACCAAACAAGTTATTTTAAATAATGACAGTGGTGATAAAAGAACCGCATTTCTAGATAAAATTTTTCTACATCCTGTATTGGGTTTAGTAATCTTAACTTTAACCATGTTTGTGATGTTCCAGGCGGTATTTATATGGGCAACGCCTTTTATTGAATTCATTGAAAATTTTGTCGCATGGCTCAGTGATTTTATTGGACCACTAATCCAACATCCTCTATTAAAAAGCTTGGTTGTGGATGGGGTAATTGCTGGTGCAGGTAGCGTGCTTGCATATATGCCTCAGATTTTGATTTTATTCTTCTTCATTTTAATGCTTGAAGAGTCAGGCTATTTACCCCGGGCAGCATTTCTTTTAGATAAATTAATGTCTAAAGCCGGGCTTAGCGGCCGTTCATTTATTCCTCTGCTATCCAGTTTTGCTTGTGCCATTCCCGGAATTATGGCAACCAGAAGTATCAGCTCTGAACGGGACCGATTAGCAACAATTATGATTGCACCCTTGATGACCTGTTCAGCAAGATTGCCAGTATATGCTTTATTGATCGCGGCATTTATTCCGAACCAATTAATCTACGGCTGGTTAAGTCTGCAAGGATTAGTCCTTTTTGGTCTTTATATGTCGGGAATAGTCTCAGCGTTATTAGTTTCAGTCTTTCTGAAATTGGTTCGAAAAGATAAAACTGAAAGTATTTTTATTTTTGAACTTCCCACATACCGAATTCCAGATATTAGAAATATTGCATTAGGCTTATATGATAGGGCAACTATTTTCTTAAAACGAGTTGGTGGCATTATCGTCGCACTGTCTATCTTGTTATGGGTGCTAGTCACGTTCCCTCAACCACCAGATAATGCAACCATGCCGGCCATTAACTATAGTTTAGCTGGTCAGTTAGGACATTTAATTCATCCTATATTTGCGCCTATTGGGTTTACATGGGAAATATGTATTGCACTCATTCCTGCTATGGCAGCAAGGGAAGTTGTAATTGCTGCTCTTGGGGTGATTTATGCGATGTCAGGTGATGAAGATACAGTAACTCAAAGTCTGTTAAGTCAAATTTCAGGCCCGGATGGATGGGGGTTAGCCACAGGTTTATCATTATTGGTATGGTTTATTTTTGCTCCACATTGTCTTGCCACGTTAGCAACAATTAGACGAGAAACAGGTAGCTGGAAACAGCCTGTCGTTATGGCAACTTATTTGTTTGCATTAGCCTACATCTTTTCATTCATCACATATCAAGTTGCGAGTAATCTTTAATTAGCAAATGAATAAAATAAGGGAGCTAGCTCCCTTATTTTATTGAAATACTCACTATAAATGAAGCGCTTTTACAAGAAAAACTGTATAGATATCAATAATATTAAACAGCTTCCTAAGAAAACTTCTAATTTAATTATAAATTATGAAAGAGTTCCCTCTTTTTAGTGCAATTCATGAAATTAGGTTTAAATATCAAAAATTATGGCTTAATGAAGAGCATGATCTTGTAGACACTTTTAGTGAAATAATAATCAAAATATTGGAATGCTCCCAGTAGCCTAGACACAAAACCGATTCTAAAATTCTTATACTCGATATGGATAATTATTCTGAAAATTTTTTAGTATTAATTTCTTGTAGATAAGTGAAGATCTCATCTACTGTAGCTCTCGCTGTTCTAGAAACGCCAATTAATGTTGCAGATGCCATACCTGTCCAATCTCCATATCCAACTAACCACAAGTTAGGTAACTTAATAGACCTTCCATTTTGAACTTCTACAAAGTTATCTCGCTCTACTATATCTATACTTTTTAGATGATTTAATGAAGCCTTAAATCCAGTACACCAAATAATCACATCAATTTTCTCTTTTTTTCCATCTGGCCAAATAACTGCATCTGTAGCTAAAGATTGAAAAGGTGGACGGCTATGTAAGACTCCTCTATTCCTTGCCTCTTTGACACTATCGATCATCACAATATCACCTAGGCCACCTATTGGCTGGTCAACTTTTCTTCCTTCTTGTTGTACTTTTAAACGCTCAGTTGCTCTTAAAAACAGTACTCGACCATCGACATCATCAGGTAAAAATTGAGGCGGAGTTTTTGTGACCCAAATGGTTTCAGCAACTTGTGAAACCTCAGCGAGTATTTGCGCGCCCGAATTCCCCCCACCCACCACGATGACTTTCTTATCTTTAAATGAATCTGCATTCAGGTAATGGGCTGAATGTAACTGCGTGCCTTGAAAGTTTTCCTGTCCCGGATAATCAGGAATAAACGGCTGGCGCCATGTCCCTGTTGCACTGACCACCACCTTGGCTCGCCAAAACTTTTCTCCAGCATATACGTCTAAATACTTTCCCTTCGATTCCACACGATCGACATGTACTGGACGAACAATCGAAAATTGATATCTCTGTTCATAAGCCGATAAATACTGGATCACCTCATTTCGTGTTGGATAGGTCTGTTCAGTGATGGGCATCATCCAACCGGATAGAGAACTCCAGGTATTAGGAGAAAAAAGACGCAATGACTCCCAGGTATGCAGCCAGGCACCCCCCGCTTGATTTTGCTCATCCAATATAATGAATGGGATTTTCTTGCGCTTTAAAAAATAAGCGGTAGATAAAGCGGCCTGCCCACCACCGATAATGATCACATCAGTTTCAGTCTGTTTCTGGTTCAAAGCCTTCACCTTTTCCTTATTTATCTCTGACTTCTTTAATGTAAAAACCCAATCATGAAGACTGGGTTTTTACAATATTCATTGTACCTTTAACAGCACTTCATCGGTACAGCATAAAAGTGTTACTGACCTGGCAATGAGGCGCAGTATTTAATACCATCCAGCATTTATAAACTGCGCTGATTTACACGCTTGGACAACTCTTCAGCCGATTCCTTGCGTTCAGAATAACGATCTGTCAGGTATTTGCTTTGTCCACGAGTCAGTAGGGTGAACTTAAATAACTCTTCCATCACATCCACAATCCGGTCATAGAAAGCCGAAGGTTTCATTCGTCCATCTTCTTCAAACTCCAAAAAAGCTTTTGGAACTGAAGACTGATTTGGAATGGTGATCATCCGCATCCACCGCCCCAAAATACGCATCTGGTTCAGGCTGTTAAATGACTGTGATCCACCACTGACTTGCATCAAGGCAAGGGTTTTACCTTGGGTAGCACGGATTGCTCCTCCTGCAAGTGGAATCCAGTCTATTTGTGATTTAAAAATGGAACTCATAGAACCATGACGTTCAGGTGAACACCAGACCATGCCTTCTGACCATGCTAAAAGCTCATGCAGTTCTTTTACTTTTGGATGCTCAGTATCCGCATCTTCTGGTAAAGGAAGCCCTTTAGGATGAAAGATTTTTATTTCCGCCCCAAAATGCTCAAGGATTCGACCGGCTTCAAGAACTGCAAGGCGACTGTAAGAACGTTCTCGATTAGAGCCATACAGCAGCAAAATTCGCGGAGGATGAGCAAGTTCTTTGGCTTGAACTTTTTCAAAGGTGGGTTGCTCAAGAAGATTTAGATCTACATTTGGGAGATTCATAGAGTTAGGCCTCTTTAAAAACTTTCTTTCTCAGCCAGAGTGAAACACTCACCAAGGCAATCAACACAGGAACTTCGACCAGTGGGCCAATAATCGTGGTAAAAGCAACAGGCGAAGCGATACCAAAAGTTGCAATCGCTACTGCAAGTGATAATTCAAAATTATTCCCCGCTGCGGTAAATGCAATTGCTGTGGTCTTAGGATAGTCATTGCCCATCCATTTACTCATAAAGAAGCTGATGAAGAACATTAAAACGAAGTAAATGGTTAAAGGAATCGCGATGCGTAAAACTTCAAGCGGAAGACTCACGACATCACCGCCTTTTAGGCTAAACATGGCCAGAATGGTGAACAGCAAAGCCATTAAACTCAGCGGACTGATTTTCGGAATGAACTTGGTTTCATACCATTCCACGCCTTTCTGTTTCACCAAAATCCATCGCGTTAAGAAACCTAATAAGAACGGAATACCAAGATAAACCAGAACAGCATGGGTGATGGTCCAGAAATCGACATTAATGACCTGCGAAGCGACACCAAAATAGGGTGGAAGGAAGGTCAGGAATAACCAGGCATAGGTACTGAAAAATAGAATCTGGAAGATGCTGTTAAAGGCAACTAATGCTGCAACATATTGATTATCACCACAGGCCAAGCCATTCCACACCAGAACCATGGCAATACATCGAGCAAGACCAATCAGGATGACACCGGTCATATATTCTGGATAACTATGTAAAAATATGATTGCCAGGGCAAACATGAGTACTGGCGCGATCAGCCAGTTTTGTACTAAGGACAAAGTAAGGGTTTTCTTATCCTTAAACACTTGTGGCAAAGTCGCATAGTTCACTTTTGCCAGTGGTGGATACATCATTAGAATAAGACCAATCGCGATTGGAATATTTACTGAATCAATGCTTAATTTATCGAGTGCGACAGAAGCCTGAGGAAAGAAGTTTCCGATGGCAATGCCTAAGGCCATGGCAATAAAAATCCATAGCGTCAGGTTGCGATCTAAAAAAGATAAGCGTTTTTCAGACATTTCACTTACTCAACGTTCGAAATTTGATTAATTGCTGCAATCAATTCTGAGCGAGATAGTTTATCTACATTAAGTTTAAATAAAGCATCTAAGCGACGATTGATATGTTCAACAGTGCTCATAAAGGCTTTCATTTTTTCTTCTTTATTCACGTCTAAGTGTGAAGGATCAGCCAAGCCCCAATGTGCCTTGATTGCTCCACCCAAATAAAGTGGACATGCTTCTTGAGCAGCAGAATCACATACTGTGATCACAACATCAGGTTGATATTGTTCACAATCATTAATCGTTTTACTCCATAAACCTTCGGTAGATAATCCTAAGTTTTCAAGGGTTTCTAAAGTTAGCGGGTGAACTTGACCTGAAGGCTTACTCCCAGCGCTATAGGCTTTCCAACCTTCTGGTGCTCGGCTATTAAACAAAACTTCAGACAAAATGCTACGGCAGCTATTTCCAGTACATAAAAATAAAAATTTCATTGAATTACTCACAATAACTATTTACAGAAAGGGGGTGTTGATCATCCAGCTTTGATTGAGATTGAACCGTCTTCAAAATATCTAAAATTTCATAACACCAGTTGGCCAATTTTGGATTGATACTGTAGTAAACCCATTGGCCTTGTCTGCGATCTTGAAGTAGCCCTGAAGCACGTAAAAGGGCTAAATGTCTTGAAATTTTCGGTTGACTGAGTTGTAGTTTTTCAGTCAAATCACATACACATAGTTCTTTATTTTCAACAATTAATGTCACTATATTGAGACGTGTTTCATCTGATAAGCATTTAAAAAAATTAACT
This sequence comes from Acinetobacter sp. HA, assembly GCF_000264725.1. Taxonomy (NCBI): domain Bacteria; kingdom Pseudomonadati; phylum Pseudomonadota; class Gammaproteobacteria; order Moraxellales; family Moraxellaceae; genus Acinetobacter; species Acinetobacter sp. HA. Next base: position 5,955 of record NZ_AJXD01000063.1, read on the forward strand.
TGATCCATATAAATCTCCTTCACATTCTTTCCATTCAAGAGATGAGAAAGTACTATTTAATTCTTTGGCCATTTTCATCAATAATTTTTTCACCATCTTCTTTGCTAAATGCGCCTTTCTGAGGAAACGGGAGAATATCCAAAACAACTTCAGAAGGACGACACAAACGTGTACCTAAATCCGTAACAACGAATGGGCGGTTAATCAAAATAGGATGTTGAAGCATAAAATTTAAAAGCTGTTCATCAGACCAATCTTCCCGAACAATTTCTAAATCAGAATATGGAGGTACATTTTTACGAATTGCTTCTCTAACACTTAAACCAGCACTACGAATAAGTTCAATTAATTCTGCTTTCGAAGGTGGGGTAATTAGATATTCAATAACGATTGGTTCAATTCCTGCATTTTGAATTAAAGCTAAGGTATTCCTTGATGTACCACACTCAGGATTGTGATAAATCTTTATGGTCGAGAACATTTTGACTAACACTGCTATTAGAAACTCAGATATACTTATATACGTATTTCCACATATATGTAAATACGTATATTGATTTTATTTAAATTACTTAATGTCAATAAATGTATATATATTCTTGCAAATTCTTATGAGTGAGAAAAAACTCGTTATTTAAATATGTAAATTTAGAGTATACCCTAAAATTACATTTTAAAAGTTCTTAAAAACATGTACCATTTAAATGTTTTTTAATCATAAGTAACATGTAACTTTGGTATTAAAGATTTATAATTTACGAAATTGTTCATTTTTATCCAATTGGGGCGTAAAAAGTGAAAGGCCAAAAAGTAGGCTATGTGCGAGTGAGTTCGGTCGAGCAAAATACGGGACGTCAACTTGAGGGAATTGAAGTCGACCGGATTTTTGTTGACCGTGCTTCAGGTAAAAATACCGACCGACCGAAATTTCAGGAAATGTTGAATTATGTCCGGGAAGGAGACCGGGTGATAGTACATTCCATGGATCGTTTTGCGCGAAGCTTAAAAGATTTGGTGACTGAAGTGGATAAACTGGTCAAACGAGGGATTGCCATCCAGTTTGTAAAAGAAAATATTACTTTTACGGCCCAATCCACCCCGATGGATAATTTGATGCTGCAACTGATGGGTGCTTTTGCACAGTTTGAACGTGAGATCATTTTAGAGCGGCAAAAGGAAGGAATTAAACTTGCCTCTTCTCAAGGGAAGTACAAAGGCCGGGTACATAAATTGAAACCTGATCAGGCTGAAGCTTTGCGACAAGACTGGAAGGAAGGGAAGTACCCTTCAAAAATGGCATTAGGCCAGGCATTTGGAATTAGTCGCCAAGCGGTATATCGGTATTTAAAAGCCGGGAAATAACTCAATTGAAATTGGCGACTATATTTAGTTTAGCTTATGAAAATCGTGAAACGTTGATTAAATAATAAGTGCAGAAAGCAAAGAGTTACTAATTTTATACAATATAAGTTTTTGATTTATAATTAATTAACTCGATTGCAATCTAGCTTTTTCAGCAACGATTTATCTTTTTTAAAATAGTATTAATTTATTTTTTGAGAACAAACCTTAACAAAATTACAAGTTTGTAATTTTTTTGTCATTCTGATGTATATATTTACTCATTATTATAAGTAAAGATTTTTTTGGTCCAAGATATGATTAGATTCAATAATATGTACATGAAGATTATTTTAGTTATTTTTACTATAGTTTTTTCAACCGGTAGTTTTGCTGATGGGGGACTCCGTTTCTTAGAGAAAAATTTAGAAATAATTAACATAGTAATTTAAATTAAAAAGTGATTTATCAGGTGAATTTTAACTATATAAATAATTTATTTAATTTAATAAACCTTTCATAAATCATTTTTTGCTCAGTTCTATGTTGTAAATTCCAGCAATTATCATAGCCACGCGGCTGTTACTGAAGAGAATAGTAAGAAGTTAATATTTGCTGTAGGTTTGACCACTACTTTTTAATCGTAGAAATTATAACCGTTTTTATTACTCAAAGTTTAACTTTTGTGATTGTCTAAAAACACATAGCGGTCGAATGGCCATATTAACTGACTTAAAATCAGTCGCATACTTTAATGTAGCGGTTCTGATAGCACAAAAGTTCGCAGCATGAAAACGGAACCGGCATAATTGATTTATAGTGAACCCATACACTAAGCATAATGATTTAGAGGACGATAATCCCAATGAAAAAATTCCTTTTAGGAGCTGTTGCCGCATCTGTTTTGGCCTTTTCAGGCAATGCTATGGCCAATTTTGTGGCAGGTCAGGACTATCAGGTGGTTGCAAAACCAGTCAAAGTCGAAAAACCGGGCAGAATTGAGGTACGTGAATTCTTCTGGTACGGCTGTGGTCACTGTTTCGCGCTTGAACCACATATGCAGGGCTGGTTGAAAAAATTACCAAAAGATGTACGTTTTGTACGTACGCCGGCTGCAATGAATCCACTCTGGGAGCAGGCAGCGCGTGCTTATTATGTGTCTGAAGCATTGGGTGTGCGTCAAAAAGCACATTTACAATTATTCCATGATATTCATGATAAGCAGCGTCCAATTTTAGAACAGGCGCAATTGGCCAAGTTCTATACCCGCTATGGTATTCCTGAAGCGAAATTTAACAGCACTTATAAATCTTTCCCGATCACTTCGAAAATTGCCCAAGCCAAAAATCTGGCTGCTCAGTATCAGTTAAGTGGTGTTCCGGCAGTGACCGTGAATGGTAAATATATTGTGCAGGGTAATGATGCCAAAGTCATTCAGGTGGTGAATTACCTGATCGAGAAAGAGCGTAAAGCCAAATAAGACGCGATTGATTATCTCTAAAAAAAACCTGCATCGAATCTGCAGGTTTTTTTATTTAAACTGGAGGAATGGTTATTTACGTCCTGACTGCCGGATCTGGTGTTTCTATCGGCGGGCGATACCAGTGTAAAATTCCTCGGAATAAGAGCTGCATCTGCAACACGCTTTGCGCTTTAAAGGCATGGGATTGAATATGAATCGTGGATTGTATCTTTACCCGTTCATACCCGATATCTTCATTCAGAAAATGAATTTTCCTTTCTATTTCAACACGCAGAATTGCCGAGGCGCCCCGACGCTCTACAACAAACAAATTCTAATCTAAGATTTACATAAATAGACTGATAAAGTTTAAAAGGAATAAATATTAATTTAAACAACATGGAAATTCTTGTTAATTTCAACAGAAATATGAACAATCTCTTCATGAATTGACAAAGCTTTACGAACTACCTCTGCTGTTAAGGAGTCATTAACTGTATTTAGGGATAAAATACATGAAAATTTACTTCTACCTACTTTCCAGACATGCAGATCAGTAATCGTAATTTGGTTATCTAATTCCTCTACAACTTCCTGAATCTCCTTTACTACAGGATGTTCCATCTCTGCATCAAGCAATGTTTTACCTGTTTCTCTAATCAATCCCCAAGACCATTGTGCTACAAGCACTGCACCTACGATCCCTAGAATTGCATCTAAAAAATCCCATCCAAAATACTTCCCTGCGAAAAGTGCAATAATCGCTAATACAGAAGTTACTGCATCTGCTACTACATGAAGAAAAGCGGCTTTCTGGTTTAAGTCATGGTCATCATGAGAGTGATGATGATCGTGGTGGTGGTCATGGTCATCATGAGAGTGATGATGATGGTGGTGGTGACCATTTTCACGTAGTAACCAGGCACAAATAAAATTAACGATCAAGCCAACAATCGCAATTGAAATTGCCTCGTTGTAGTGAATATTCACAGGATTGAATAAACGTTCTATCGATTGAACACCCATGAATACAGCAACAACCATCAATAAAATGGCACTCGAATATCCAGCTAAGATTTCTATCTTCCATGTACCGAAACAGAATCTCTGATCACGAGCATATTTTCGAGCCATTTTATAGGCAAAATAAGCTAAGCCCAATGCCAACATATGAGAACTCATATGCCATCCATCAGCCAATAAAGCCATGGAATTAAAGAACCATCCTCCAAAAATTTCAAACACCATCATTACACCAGTGAGGATGGTTGCGATTAAAATTTTCTTTTGTGCTAAAGGATTTCCTTCGTCAAATTGATGCGAATGGTCACTTTTAACATTATTTAGATATTACATTTTATTGCACCACAATTAATACTCCCCCATAGTATATGTTCTTGAGGTTGAATAGTATGTCTCACTTAAATCAGAACAAAAAAATTTTAAATCGGATTAGACGAATTCAAGGTCAAACTAATGCCCTTGAACAGAATATTTTAAATTCTGAAAATTCTTGTATTGAGGTATTACAGCAAGTTGCAGCAATTAAAGGTGCGATAAATGGCTTAATGAATGAGTTAATAGAACTTCATCTTAGAGAACATGTACTCGGTGATACTGAGAAAATAAAGGAAAAAGAACTAAATGAATTTTTAGCTTTAGTTAAACGCTACTTATAACTTTAAAGCACAGTCTTTTAAATAAAAAAACTGTGTGCGCACCTATTAATGACAGTGGTAATCACCAGTTTTACTGTTGGTATGACAACCCTGTAAGTTCGTTCCCCCAGAATGAGCATTCGCATAGGTAAATGACATGCCTATAAAGCATATTAATAAAATTCTTTTCATCTTAATCCCTCTCAAATAATTAGAATATCAACTGTATGATATTTAATAAAAGCCAACATGGCTTAGACCATTTCCAAATATATAAAGTAAAGCCAACAAAACTTTAAATGTATATAAAAAATGGTTAAATAATTGCAAGGGGGGCTTTAAAACGTTTTAATCGTAAAGCATTTCCTAGTACAAATATTGACGAGAGAGCCATTGCACCAGCAGCAAATACAGGAGAAAGTAGCAGTCCAAATTGCGGATAAAGTACACCTGCTGCAATAGGAATCAGAGCTGCATTGTAAACAAATGCCCAAAATAAATTTTCACGAATATTGGTTATAGTCGCTTTGCTTAAAGCGATAGCATTTGGCACTCCTTTCAGGTTGCCAGACATCAAAACCACATCAGCAGCTTCAATAGCTACGTCTGTACCTGTACCTATTGCTAAACCAATATCTGCTTCTGCAAGTGCAGGGGCATCATTAATGCCATCTCCAACATATGCGAGTTTACCATATTGATTTTTTAATTTTTTAACGGCCTCTATTTTACCTTCTGGTAAGACTTCTGCAATAACCTCATCAATACCTAGTTTTTTTGCAATCGCTTGAGCTGTATGACGGTTATCACCTGTAATCATGGCAACCTTTAAACCTAACTGATGTAACGCTTCAATTGCAGCAAATGTTGATTCTTTAATTGGATCTGCTACAGCAATAATGGCAGCAAGTTTCTGGTCAATCGCAACATAGAGAGGGGTTTTTCCTTCTTCTCCCAAACGATCCGAAAATTGAGAAAAAACATTAGGATTCAAACCTAGTTTTTCCATATATCGATCTGCACCAATATGAACCAAATGTTCAGACACCGTTGCTTCTATTCCATAGCCCGTGACTGACTTGAAATCAGCAACAGGAGACAGGATTAATTCCTTATCTATAGCGGCTTGTACAATTGCTCGAGCAATAGGATGCTCAGACTTTGATTCAACGGCTGCCATAAGTGAAAGTACGGCATTGTATTCAAACCCTTCTAAGACATGCAGATCGGTTAAAATTGGTTTCCCTTCAGTCAGGGTCCCTGTTTTATCAACAGCAACCACTTTAGTTTCTTTGAGCAGCTGCAAAGCTTCCCCTTTACGGAATAAAACACCCATTTCAGCACCACGCCCAGTTCCCACCATGATTGATGTAGGCGTTGCAAGTCCCATTGCACAAGGACATGCAATAATGAGTACCGCAACTGCATTAACTAAGCTAAACGTTAGGGCTGGCTCAGGGCCGAAGATAAACCAAGTAATAAAAGTTAAAAGAGAGAGACCCATTACTACAGGTACAAACCACATGGTAATTTTATCAACCAATGCCTGAATAGGCAGCTTGGAACCCTGTGCCTGTTCAACCATTCGGATGATTTGAGAAAGCACTGATGAACTACCAACAGAGGTGGCTTTGATATTTAAGCTGCCACTTTGGTTAATTGTTCCTCCGGCACTGTTGCAAATAACCACGAATGGTAAGCTGAAGACTGTTTTAGCTAAAGGTGCAGCATATGAATCCTTTCCATGGTCGGCATTTTCAGGGCGAAATCATTCTTTGGGCTGTGCGCTGGTATTGTAAATATGGCATTAGCTATCGTGAACTGCAGGAAATGCTGGCCGAACGGGGTGTGAATGTTGATCACACGACTATTTACCGTTGGGTTCAACGTTATGCTCCTGAAATAGAAAAACGTTTACGCTGGTATTGGCGTAATCCTACAGATCTGAGCTCGTGGCATATTGATGAAACCTATGTAAAAGTGAATGGACGATGGTCTTATCTGTATCGTGCAGTCGATCAACGTGGCGATACCATTGATTTTTATCTTTCTTCTAGACGTAATACCAAATCAGCATATTGTTTTCTTGGAAAAATTTTAAATAATGTGAAGAAGTGGCAAATTCCACAAGTGATCAACACGGATAAAGCACCCACATATGGACGTGCTTTATCACGGTTAAAACGGGAAGGTAAATGTCCACCAGACCTTGAGCACAGGCAGATTAAGTATAAAAATAACGTGATTGAATGTGATCATGGCAAGCTAAAGCGGATCATCAGGGCCACATTAGGATTCAAATCTATGAAGACGGCTTATGCCACAATTAAAGGTATTGAAGTCATGCGTGCACTACGTAAAGGACAAGCATCGTCATTTTATTATGGTCAGCCTCAGGGTGAAGTGTGTCTAATCAACAGGGTTTTCGGTCTCTAAGTACTTTTTAAAGGAAACATCATCGACTCAAATCTCTATTTGCAACAGTGCC
>NZ_AJXD01000064.1:0-7639 GCF_000264725.1 Acinetobacter sp. HA
TTAAACCCGCGTCCTTTGAGACAACTGAATAAGGTTTCAATTTCCCAGCGTAATGCATAATCCTGAATAGCATTGGCATTAAACTGAGGAGAAACGACGAGTAAAAGCTCTCCATTTTCTAACTGTAGTGCACTTATATATAGTTTCACCCGACCAACCAAAATCCGTCGTTTACGACATTCAATTTGACCAACTTTAAGATGGCGAAATAAATCACTAATTTTATGATTCTTTCCTAAATGATTGGTGACAATGAAGTTTTTTTAACACGAATGCAGAAGTTGATGTCTTGTTCAATTAACCATGTAAACCACTGCTCACCGATAAACTCTCTGTCTGCGAACACATTCACAATACGGTCTTTACCAAAAATGGCTATAAAGCGTTGAATCAAAGCAATACGCTCTTTCGTATCTGAATTTCCACGTTTATTAAGCAATGTCCAAAGGATAGGTATCGCTATTCCACGATAAACGATTGCGAGCATCAGGATATTAATATTTCGTTTTCCCCATTTCCAATTGGTTCTATCTAAAGTCAGTTGCACTTGGTCGAATGAAAACATATTGAAAATCAACTGAGAAATTTGACGATAATCAAAATACTGACCTGCAAAGAAGCGCTGCATACGTCGATAAAATGATTGTGGTAAGCACTTGATGGGCAAGGCTTTAGATGCAGAAGAAAGATTACATGTTTGCTTTAAAATAATCACAAGCATGATGAGCGCAAAGCACTTTAAATGTGACTTGTTCCATTTTAGATATTTGTTTAAGATAAGATATAACTCATTGAGATGTGTCATAGTATTCGTCGTTAGAAAACAATTATTATGACATTATTTCAATGAGTTATCTATTTTTGTCGTGTACAGAGAACAAACTTACATGTCCGTTATGCTTTTGAGTACCGATCAGATCCTCAGCGTTTTCCGACAAAAGAACGTGATTGATAATAATTGGACTGCTCAATTACCATGGCCAAGGCACATTGTCCTTGCTGAATTTTGGTATAGTTTCCAGCACGGATACGACCACATTGCTTGTCCAGTCTGGATTCAAACAGGGCATAATGGTTTTTTACTACAGCAGCATTATTTGCGTTTAATTTAAGATAATTTTTATAGCTTTTTTTCAAGATTTTAGTCTGCCCTTTTAATTCCTTGGCAATACATTTTTCAGTCTTGGTACGGTCACCATAGGTGAACTTCATACACTGTGAATATTCCCTTGAATAATCCTGAGCTGCTTGTGTATGTACAGCTGTACCTGCCAGAATAGCAGTTAATAACCATGCAAAACGCATACATTCCCCTTTGCCAAATTGGCATGATGCTTACAATCGCACTCATCAATTTTGTTTTAAGTTATATTCCGATACTACCTGAGTCCAGTGAAAATTCCTATTCCTTTATAAGCATCGATTTTATGCAAATGAGCAATTGAAACTCTCAGAATTGTCCCCATTATAGAGCGAAGATATACAAGTAAACGAGTTGAATGTTATGAGCTACAAGCATAACAACCTGATGGCCATGCGCCTGAATTATTGGGATGATGTACAGTCTCATAACGTGCGGCAGGAAAAGGCATTTTTGCAAGACATGTTAATTCAGCAGGGTGTTTTTCAGCAGGCAACATTAGAAGATGCACGCTATCTGTTTTTTAGTTTGCCCAGTATCGTGATTGTTAAAGGTTATGCTCTGGGCTTTCAGCATGAGTCCGTGATTACATTGATTCAACAGCACATTCAAACAAATATCCAACAGTTGCAACAAAGAACTGAATTAAAAATTCAATTTCAGATGCCATAATGCCGTGGCTAATATAAATACAGGTCATCGAGCCTGATCATGTTTAGCGTAAATTCAATCTGTTAAAACTTTTTTAATACGTGAAGACAGGTTAATATCCGCTACAATGATTTATTCTGCTATATGCTGGGAAAGGATTTATTCTACATGTCAGATCAGAACGATAAGCTCAAACAACTGAAAACCTCATCCATGGATCGACGCTTATCGATCGCCAAGGCATCCCTACTTGCAGGCACCCGTTGGGCAGCATCAAATGCCACTTCAATGTTCTCGAGTGAAGAAGAGAAAGAGAAAAAACGTAAAAAAGCCATGAAAGAACAGGCGGATTATCTGGTTGCAGAAATCGGCAAGCTGAAAGGTTCTATCGTCAAGATTGGCCAGATGATGGCGCTCTATGGCGAACATTTTCTGCCTGAAGAAATCACTCAGGCATTAAATACATTAAATAATAAGACTGTAGCCTTGGCCTGGCCTGCGATTAAAGCGCAGTTACAAGCGCAGCTTGGTGCAAAACTTGATGATTTAACTATTGATCATGAACCTTTAGGAACAGCCTCACTGGCTCAGGTACATCGCGCCAAACGCAAATCTGACGGACTGGAACTGGTACTGAAAATCCAGTATCCAGGCGTTGCAGAAGCGATTGACTCAGATATGAGCCTGTTTAAAAACATGCTCAAATTGACCCGTATGGTGCCGCAAACCCGTGAATTTGATCAATGGTTTGATGAAGTTCGTGAAATGATGCATCGTGAAGTGGACTACAAAATTGAAGCTGCGACAACCCGCCGTTTCCGTCAACGTCTGCAAAATGATCCACGTTATATCGTACCGACCATTATTGAAGATTACTCGACCGATCGCGTGCTCTGTATGACCTATGAGCGTGGTGTACCAATCAATAGTCCGGTCATGCTGTCTCTGCCACAGGAACGTCGTAATAAACTCGGTGAAGCTTCCTTAGAAATCGCAGTACGCGAGATTTTCGAATGGGGCGAAATGCAGACTGACCCGAACTTCGGGAATTATCTGGTACGTTTGGGCAATGGTGATGACGCACAGGATAAAATTGTCCTGCTCGACTTCGGTGCAATCCGTCAGTTTGACCAGCATCTGCTCAATGTAGCGCGTAATCTGATTCAAGCGGGTTATCATCATGATTCAGATATGATGGTCAAAGCCATGACTGGTTATGAATTCTTTGACTCGATTCCGCAAAGCATCAAACCGGATATGGCCAAGGTTTTCTTGCTGGCCACTGAAGCATTTAGCTCGCCAATGAACAATAAAGACCTGCCAGCCGGCGTAATGGATGCACAAGATCGCTATGACTGGAAAAAGAGTCAGTTGCATAGCCGTGTCATGCAACAAGCCTCTAAATCGATGGCATCACGTTATTTCAGCGTCCCACCGAAAGAGTTTATGTTCATCAGCCGTAAATTTATTGGGGCTTATACCTTTATGACCGTGATTGATGCCAAAACCAATGTGCGTGCCATGATCAAGAAACATCTCTAAATGGTATCAAGTGATATTTTAAGTTGACCCGGTTGATTTCTGTCATCCGGGTCAATTTCTTGCATTTTAATATTTTTGAATAATATAATTATATTAATAATTTCATAAACTTGTTAGCAAATTTTATAGAATAAATTCACTTCATTATTGTCAATCAATCATGTCATTCCTGACATGGTTTTTTATCAGGCAACCTGTCAGCATAATTCTGAAAATACCTAAAACATTTATAACAGGATAATGATAATGAGCAATATGGTAAATAAGGCCCAAGGAGTTGGCTTATCCATACTGACTAAAATTGCAGGCAGTGAGCTACTGGATCAGTTTAAGCTACGAAAATTCGTTGAAAAGTCCCTGTATCAAAGCTCTAAGGCAGGTTTTAAAACCCTAAGCCAGACACAAAAGCTGCTGAAATCAGGACAAAAAATTAAAAAACAGCGCCTGCCAAATCAGAATAAATCCCTGTTTGATCTTAGCCTGACTGAAGAGCAGCAGATGACCGTAGATGCAATGGAGCAGTTCTCAGCCGAAGTACTTTATCCGCTTGCTCACGATGCAGATCACGCTGAAATCTTTCCAGAGGTTCTGTGGCAACATGGTACCGACTTAGGACTTAACTTCTATGCCTTACCTGAGTCCTTAGGTGGTGTAGCGACTGAAAAGAATATTGTAAGCAATGTGCTGATTGCCGAACATCTCGCTAAAGGAGACTTTAGCCTGACTGCTGGCCTGCTCTCAACCTTTAGTGTGATTAATGCCCTGACTCAATGGGGCTCAGAACAGATTCAATCCGACTATCTGGCTTCTTTCGCAAATGATAAAGGTATTCGAGCCACATTTGCCATGCAGGAAAATATACCGGCTTTCAATCCTTTTAGGCTTACAACCCAAGCAACACCACACCAAGATCATTATCTGATTCAGGGTGAAAAAACACTGGTCTTACTCGCAGCCAGTGCAGACATCTATCTGGTCAGTGCCATGCTCAATGGTCAGCCGGATGTATTTGTGGTGCAACGTGATCCGAGCATCAGTATTCAAAAGTCAGCTGCGATGGGTCTTAAAGCAAATGAAACTGCCACACTGCATTTCGACAATACACCAGCACAACGTCTCGGTGATGAAGATTTTGATTACGCCGCTTTTATTGATCTAGGTAATCTGATGTGGTGTGCCATGGCTGTCGGTACCTGCGAGGCTGTCAGGAAATACTGTATTCAATATGCCAATGAACGTACAGCGTTTGGTGAACCTATTTCCCATCGTCAAGGGGTTGCTTTCATGATTGCCGATATGGCAATTGAAACAGATGCTATGCGTATGCTGGTGCTAAACGCTGCCAGTCTTGCAGAAGCAGGTAAGCCTTTCCATCGTGAGGCATATTTGGCCCGTATTCTCTGCGCAGAAAAATCAATGCAGATTGGCACAGATGGCGTGCAAATCCTGGGTGGACATGGCTATACCCGTGAACATCCTGTGGAACGCTGGTATCGTGACTTACGCGCGACTGCTGTCATTCAAAGTGGGCTGCATGCCTGATCATTGACATGAATATGGAATAATTATAATGAATCTGCAAAATCCAAAAAAATTTAAATTACTGATTGATCAGGCCCATGAAGTTGCGCTGAATGTATTACGTCCAATTTCCCGTAAATATGACAAGGCTGAACATGCCTATCCTAAAGAACTGGATATGCTGGCTTCTGTTGTGGATGGCATGAATGCTGGTAGCGAAGGTATGAATGCTGGTGCCGCAGTCAATAAACGTGGTGATACGGATACGTCTAATAAAAATGGCGTCAACATGTCAACTGCACTGAGTATTATTGAGATGTGTTATGGCGATACAGGTCTGCTCCTGTCCATGCCACGCCAAGGTCTGGGTAACTCGGCAATTGCAGCGGTGGCAAATGAGGAACAATTGACACGTTTTGAAGGCACCTGGGCAGCAATGGCGATTACCGAGCCAGGTTGTGGTTCAGACTCTGCTGCAATCCGTACTACGGCAACCAAAGATGGTGATGACTATATCCTGAATGGCGAAAAAATCTTTGTCACCTCAGGTGAACGTGCAGATTCTGTAGTGGTGTGGGCAACTTTGGATAAAAGCCTGGGGCGTGCTGCAATCAAATCCTTTGTGGTACTCAAAGGTACGCCTGGGATGAAAGTCGAGCGTCTGGAACATAAACTTGGTATCAAAGCTTCGGATACCGCCGCAATCAGCTTTGTAGACTGTCGTGTGCCTGCGGCAAATCTGTTGGGTAATGCCGATATTGATGTTGCCAAAGGTTTTGCTGGCGTAATGGAAACCTTTGATAATACCCGACCACTGGTTGCTGCAATGGCAATTGGCTGTTCCAAAGCATCTCTAGAACGAATCAAAGAGATATTCAAAGACCAGCTAGATACGGATTACGGTACACCCTATTTACAGACCTCCTATATTGCAGCGCAGATTTACCGGATGGAAGCAGAATGGGAAGCAGCTAGACTGCTGATGCTCAAAGCAGCCTGGATGGCAGACAATCGTAAACCCAACTCTCGCGAAGCTTCAATTGCCAAAGCCAAGGCTGGTCGTATTGCTAATGAAATCACTTTAAAGTGCGTCGAGTTAGCATCTTCTGCAGGTTATAGCGAGACTGAGCTACTCGAAAAATGGGCTCGTGACTCAAAAATCCTCGATATCTTTGAAGGTACCCAGCAAATCCAACAGCTGATTATTGCTCGTCGTGAGCTGGGTAAATCATCTAGTGAGCTGAAGTAAGCCGTAGAATCTCTAACATGCTGACTTATTGATGGATTTATAAGCTAAAAAGATGGATTTTTTACAGTTTTAGGACTATAAAATTTCCATCTTTTTTTACATTTTATGATTTATGTATTCTATTCGACCGATCCAGCCTAAAGATAATCCCCAAATTGCCAAAATTATTCGTGAAGTTTCTATTGAATTTGGTCTTGCTGCTGAATCCGGTTTTGCAGTAGGTGATTCTATTCTGGACAGCTTATATCAGGTTTATCAACAACCAAACGCTGCTTACTGGGTTATTGTCGATGAAGATGATCAAATTTATGGTGGTGGTGGCATTGCTCCCTTACAAGGTGATAATAGCATTCTAGAAATCCAGAAAATGTATTTCCTCCCAGCCATTCGTCAACATGGGTTTGCCAAACAGATTTTGAATCTGGCTTTTGATTTCGCACAGCAACAGAAATTTCATAAGATTTATCTGGAAACGACAAAATCCCTTTGGCAAGCTGTCAAACTCTATGAAAAACTGGGCTTTGAACATCTGGCATATCCTGAAGGAAATACGGGGCATAGTGAAGCGTGTGAAATCTGGATGCTGAAAACTATATAAAATATGCCTCAAGTAAAGATCAAGCCAAAAAGCTGCAAAAATTATTGTAGCTCAGGTTTAAAAGGCTAATCAGCTTGACGCTGAACAGTTCATTTTTTAGTATCAAATTAATTTTATAATGCGGATATTTAATTTTGACCTACTTTAAGTCCTTTCCCTTAAAACGTCTTTTATCTCATTTTTTTACACCTTCGCATTTCAAACGACTCATCCTCCTAGGTAATGCAATCACTTTAACTGCATGTTCTTCTTTAGGTGGAGGTTCCATAGAAAAACGCTCAGCTAAACTTTCCAAAGGGATACAAAATGCATATTCTATCTCTCCAGAAACAGCAAATCGCGTATCGCCACTAATTATTAAAAGTGCCGAACAGCACAATTTAGATCCACTCTTAGTCGCAGCAGTAATCCGACAAGAATCTACCTATCGTCCGTATGTCAGCTCATCCGCTGGTGCTGTAGGTTTAATGCAAATTATTCCACGTTATTGGCAAAGTAGTTGTGGAGCTGATTTATTCCATGAAGCCACCAATGTCCAATGTGGCTCCTATATATTAGCGCGTTATCAACAATCTGCAGGCGACTTAAAAAAGGGACTAGGATATTATAATGTCGGTCCATCTGGTTTTGAAAATAATCGCAAGATGCGTAAGCAAGGTAAAAAATACGCTAAACAGGTACTTAATCATAAAAAACGTTAAAAAATTCAATTTAGTTTTTCTAATAGATGTAATTAAGCATAATTATAGATTATGCTGGCTTTGTTGCACAAACCTATCTGTAAAGGCTTTTTTAGCGATATAATTTTCAAATGAAGAAGCCTACACACAAAATCTACCGCACAACCAATTGGCCCGCATATAACCGAGCACTCATGAGTCGCGGAAATATTGCCATTTGGTTTGATCCTGCTACGCAATGGTATGCTCCATCAAAA
>NZ_AJXD01000065.1:0-1690 GCF_000264725.1 Acinetobacter sp. HA
TGGAGCGGGAAACGAGACTCGAACTCGCGACCCCAACCTTGGCAAGGTTGTGCTCTACCAACTGAGCTATTCCCGCAATATGGGAGTGGATTATAAAGAGTTTCCGCTAACTGTCAACTCTCTACCGACTCAACTGCTGAATTAATCAGCACGACGCCATACCGTACCTTGACGCGTATCTTCCAGTACCACCCCTTGGTCCAATAAGGACTGGCGGATTTCATCGGCACGAGCAAAATTTTTCTCTTTCTTGGCATCCTTACGTTGCTGGATCAGGTCTTCAATCTGCGCTTCAGACAAGCCTAACGCTTCCTGACCAATATCAGACTTCAAGAATTCGTCGACATTGTGCTGTACCAGACCCAGAATATTGGTGAGATGACGCAAAGTAGAATAATAAACAGCGGCCTGTTCCTGATTCTGATCTTTTACTGCACGGTTTAGCTCTTTATTCAATTCAAACAATACAGCAATGGCTTCTGGGGTATTAAAGTCATCACACATGGCTGCATTGAAACGCTCAACAAAACTTTGATCTAGTGTTTCAACCATTTGCTCGCCATATACCGCTTGATAAGCTTTAAAGGAATGATAGAAACGCATCAGCGTATTTTTCGCTTCTTTTAATGCTACATCAGAATAGTTCACTGGGCTGCGATAGTGTGAAGAGACGATAAAGTAACGCACTACTTCTGGATGGAATTTTTCAATCACATCGCGAATAGTGAAGAAGTTACCTAAAGACTTCGACATCTTTTCGCCATCGACATTAATGAAGCCGGCATGCATCCAGTAGTTCACATATTGTTCACCTGTCGCTGCTTCAGATTGTGCAATCTCGTTTTCATGATGAGGGAAGCTTAAGTCAGCACCACCACCATGAATATCAAAATGGTTGCCGAGGCAGCAAGTTGACATCGCAGAGCATTCAATATGCCAGCCTGGACGACCATTGCCCCATGGTGAAGCCCAAGAAGGTTCATTTTCTTTTGCATGTTTCCACAGCACAAAGTCAAACGGGTGTTTTTTCTCAACTTCAACGTCAACACGCTCAGAAGCACCGGCTTGCATATCTTCTAGCTTACGACCTGAAAGACGACCATATTTGGCAAATTTTTCAACTTCGAAATACACATCCCCATTATTGGCTGGATATGCTGTGCCATTATTGACTAGTGTATCAATCATATTTTGCATTTGATCGATATAGTCGGTGGCTTTTGGTGCAGCATCTGGTGCAAGACAGCCTAACTTGGCAAAGTCTTCATTCATCGCATCAATAAAACGGCTGGTCAGTGATGAAATGCTTTCACCATTTTCATTGGCACGTTTAATGATTTTATCGTCAATATCGGTGATATTACGGACGTATTTCACCTGCCAGCCCTGACTGCGCAGGAAACGGATAATATAGTCGAATGCAACCACTGTACGTGCATGTCCGATATGACAGTAGTCATAGACCGTCATCCCACAAACATACAAATCAATCTGACCTTCTTTACGAGGCACAAATTCTACTTTTTTACGTTGCTCTGAGTTATATAGAACAAATGGTTGCATAGGTCTTCTAGAATGCTTTTACAAATGATGGCTCATCTTAACCTAAGCATTATTTTTCATAAAGTTTTAAGATATGTTTTTATAAAATTAGCAAATTCATTAATAGATCTCTTTCATAAATCAAAAA
>NZ_AJXD01000066.1:0-9134 GCF_000264725.1 Acinetobacter sp. HA
TTTTGTATTTCGGTTTTAAATGAAGCGATTGAAAAATATGGATCACCTGAAATATTGAATACAGACCAAGGCAGTCAGTTCACCAGTGATGCATTTATTGATGTATTGAAATCAAATGGCATTCAAATCAGTATGGATGGTAAAGGTCGATGGGTAGATAATGTGATGGTTGAACGATTATGGCGGAGCGTTAAATATGAAGAGGTGTATCTCAAAGCTTATAGCAGTGTCACAGATGCGAAAAAGCAATTAAGTGCATATTTTGAGTTTTATAATTTGAAACGACCTCATTCGAGTCTAGACATGAGAAGCACTGCTTCGCAAGGCTAAATGAGTTTTACTATGATCAGCTACCCCAACAAAACAAGGTGGCTTAACTAGAGCGGAATATCACTTATAAATACGCTTTTAGTTGTTCAAACAAGTGGGACCACCTCTCTTATGAATAGATTTATGTAAGTATAGGAAATATATATTAATAGTTCTTACCCGTTAGTTTTATGTTTCTTTAAGTACTTGTTAAACTAATTGAGGACTTCTCATAAATATATAAATTAATTAGAAAGCTACTAATTGCAAAATCAACAAATACTCAGCCTAGTCGTTTCTTCAGTTAAACAAGGCCAAGGATTAATTTAGCCAATATTTGCATTTGATTGTTATTTTTCCTTTCTAAATAGTCGAAGACCTCACTCATTTGTGAGGTCTTTTATCAATTTATTCAGGGGTATTTGGTGCCTTAGATTCTGTCTCCGCTTCTTGATGAGAACAGTTTTTTGCATTTCCCTTTTTGTATTTAGCCTTTTTATAACAGTATCCAGCCAATACGCCTGCGCCAATCAATGTTAATAATTTCATTGCTCACCTCAATAGATTAGAAATAACAACCTCTATAGGTATCATCTATATGGATTGCATTCCAAAGCTATTTGGAAAGTTTTTTTAAATGAAAGGTTAATTTATGTGTATAAAATAAAAAAGCCCACATTCCTGTGAGCTTTCCCCTTAACCATTTTGCGCTGATTTAGGATAGTTGATAAAACATACAACGATCAAACAATAGACAATCTATAAAAAATATAAATATATATACGAATTATATATATATCCATATTAAATAAGTCTGAAATTTAATTATTGCAATAAATAGTCAAACCAGCAACCTAGTTCTGGAGGCAATAAAAAAACCACCCTAAGGTGGCTTAAATTTGTTCTATTCTTATTAGAAAATTATTTTTATTATTGAGTCTTCGACTCTCCCCATACCTATTCATTAATTTTACGACCAATAGGAATCTGGCGTGCCATCGCCTCTTCAGGGACATTCCGTTGCAGATCTATAGTCAATAAACCATTATCATAATCTGCCTGCTGAACCTCTACATGAGAGATGGATCCGTAAATTTGAACAACTCCTATAAGTGATATTCTGCTCCTCAAATGATGTTATAAACATCAATATATGGAGTATTTTATGGCACGTAGACCAAGAAGAAATCATTCAAATGATTTTAAAGCTAAGGTAGCACTTGCTGCGATTAAAGCAGAAAAAACACTTGCTGAATTGAGTGCTGAATTTGATGTTCATCAAAACCAAATTATTGACTGGAAAAATCAATTGATCTCAGCTTCCTCGCAAGCTTTCGATCAATCAAAAGCTCCATCAGAACCCCCCATTGATCTTAAAAAGTTACATGCAAAAATCGGTGAGCAGGCATTAGAAATTGATTTTTTAGAAGGTGTGTTGAAGAAACTGGGCCGCTTCAACCACAAAAGTTAATCGACGACTCACTTCAGATTTCAGTATCTAAGCAAGCTAAGCTGCTGAAAGTCTCCCGTGGTTGTTATTATTATCGCCCAAAACCTGTTAGCTCATCAGATCTGAAGCTGATGCGATGTATTGATGAATTACATATGCAATATCCTTTTGCAGGCAGTCGTATGATGCGTGATTTGTTGAATCGTCAAGGGCATCATATAGGACGACGTCATACACGTACTTTAATGAAGAAAATGGGTATTCAGGCGTTATATTGCAAACCAAATTTAAGCCAGGCTAATCAAGCTCACCGTAAATATCCATATCTGCTCAAAGGGTTGGCTATTCAGCGCAGTAATCAAGTGTGGTCTACGGATATAACGTATATCCCTATGGCAAAAGGCTTTGTTTATTTATGTGCTGTGATTGATTGGCATAGCCGCAAGGTACTTGCGCATAGGGTATCGATTAGTATGGAGGTGGATTTTTGTATTTCGGTTTTAAATGAAGCGATTGAAAAATATGGATCACCTGAAATATTGAATACAGACCAAGGCAGTCAGTTCACCAGTGATGCATTTATTGATGTATTGAAATCAAATGGCATTCAAATCAGTATGGATGGTAAAGGTCGATGGGTAGATAATGTGATGGTTGAACGATTATGGCGGAGCGTTAAATATGAAGAGGTGTATCTCAAAGCTTATAGCAGTGTCACAGATGCGAAAAAGCAATTAAGTGCATATTTTGAGTTTTATAATTTGAAACGACCTCATTCGAGTCTAGACATGAGAAGCACTGCTTCGCAAGGCTAAATGAGTTTTACTATGATCAGCTACCCCAACAAAACAAGGTGGCTTAACTAGAGCGGAATATCACTTATAAATACGCTTTTAGTTGTTCAAACAAGTGGGACCACCTCTATGTTCATCCAGGCGTAACGATAACTTAAATGAACGGCTTGCGATTCCCTTATATAAATATTCAACGTTTGGATCGTTTTTTTCTTCTACTATTTTACCAGTTATAGTCAGTACCTTATTTTCCAAATTAATCTCAAGTTGATCTTGATTAAATCCTGCAGTTGCAACAGAAATACGATAATTATTATCTCCTGTTTTTTCAATATTATAGTGGGGAAAGTTTGGCGTATCACTTTGTAATGCAAAATCGAATAGATCACTTAAGCGGTCAAAACCAATACTCCGACGGAATAGTGGTGATAAACTGAAATTACTCATCGTAACACCCTCCTGATTTTATAAACCAGCTGAGACTTCATTATCGATTTTGATAATAGAGTAAGAAGCAGTATCTGGATTGCTATCTTATTTATCAGGGTACATGCAGGTATTTTCAACGGCAGAAATAAATGAAAATACATTTCTTGCCCTATTTATATTTTTCCCGGCACATTTAGAAAAAATTAAATTTAAGTGAGTATTTAAAACATCGTTTTTTTCTTAGGAAAGGCAAAAAATTAATATTTTTTATAAAAAAACCGCACCTTGGGGAAGATGCGGATAAAACTCGATATTTAATCAAGTGTGGAGCTTTTTGAACACCTAGTAAAATAATCAAGATTCAAGAGACTGTCAATAAAATATTTAACTAAAATCTTAATTGATAAGGATAAAATTTTCTCTCTGCCGGGTTTTATGAGCGTCTATCTAATTAGACTCAATCCTTATTGTCACCTACCTCGCCCCCATGGACCTGATGATCAATTTCAGTTGCACCCTTCAAAGCCAATAAACAAAATATAAGGTTTAGCATAATTTTTCTTCCTATGAATAAGTTTATGGGAATGTTTAAGTATTTTCCTCTTTTAACTGCCTTGATTTAAATATCATCTTATTAAAGATTAAATAAGATCATTTACGTCACATTGAGAATTTCCTGAATCTAAGAAAATTTGAGGAATCTACTTAACAATATTGTTCCAGCAATTAAGCCGAGAACTCTTTTAATAAAAATCGCTTTACTGTCTCATCAAAATCCGGATTTGCGAGAATTGGCTGATTATTTTTAATAACTTGATAGCAACAGCTTGCAGCCACACCTACACCTAATAATGTCAACAATTTCATTGTTCACCTCAGATACTAAAAATTTAAACTTAAACTATCATTCAAAATTGTAGCCTTCCAACTTAGTTTTGATGATTTTATGTTCTGTATGTAATTGAATGTAGGTAAGATAAATAGTATTGAGTAAAAAATATACAGTTAAGTAAACATTGTAATTAACCTACAGTCTTGCACCACAGTTTTGTCAAAAAGGTCAATTCAAGTTAATTATGACTTAAATTCCTTCTGTTTAATTATGTCCTTATTCTAATAAAAATAAAATAATAGTCATCCGGCATACTAGGTCTGAGTGCATTACATGATCAATTTCTTAAAGATTAAAATGTTTATATTTCATGTTTAATGCCTAGTGGAAAGATATTCCAAACCTGCAAAAAGTGTAATTACGTTTTTAAGTGGTTTTGTGTCTATATTCATCTTATCTTAATTTTTATTAAAGACAAAAATTAGAATGTAGAGGTTAAGTATGTGTTCAAACTATGAGTTTCCGTCGAAACAACGCTTGTCTTTACTCGACATTCATGAAGAGCAGCTAGAATTAGAAATTAAATCTCATGTCTATCCACTTGCACCTGCTCCTATCATTATGCGTGGTACGGAAAATTTTGAACTCGATATTGCCCATTTTGGATTAATCCCTTCCTGGGCGAAAGAATTAAAATTTGGTCGTCACACCTATAATGCACGTACTGAAACAGTTGCCGGCAAACCCAGTTTTCGGCATGCCTGGGTAAAAAATCAATTTGCATTGGTGCCTGTAGAGGTCTTCTATGAACCTAAATATATAGAGGGAAATTCACATTGGTTCGGAATTTCACGTGCAGACGGTAACCCTTTTACTGTTGCTGCAATTTATGATGATGCCCATATTGATGGCAAGAGAATCAGATCTTTTTCAATGTTGACCATGAACGCAGATAAACATCCATTTATGAAACAGTTTCACCGTCCGAACGATGAAAAGCGTTCGATTATTGTCATCCCGGAAGAATTGCGGTATGACTGGTTGCACTGTACTCATGAAGAAGCCAATGATTTTTTTATTGAAATGAAAGACGAATTTATTGTCAAGCCTCAGAATAAAGAAAATTCATTAGATAAGAAAAATTAAGTATCCCTAACAGCATTCAGTTTACTTATTTAAATACTTAAAGAGCAAAAGTATTTTATTAAAACTTTTTAAAAGACAATTAAAAGCCCAAATAAAATTGGGCTTTATTGGAGTAAAATTAGTTTCACTCTTCCACTTCTAGAGGATCACCATCTTCCGGACGTGTATGACGCGTAGCATCATCTGCCGGGTCAACACTTGAACCATCTTTAGTAATTGCATTATATAATTCATCTTCCTTCTTATCATCAATAAATTCCTCGTCATCAAATTCCAGAGGCTCATTATCATCATCAAAGTTTAAAGGCTTTTCTTCATCTTTCATGGCGATCCCTTCATAGTTATCATGAGAAATTCTTATGCTCAAACATTGGTTAAAGTTATTCAATAGTCAACAATCATCATTTGTGTAACTAAAAAGAAAGACGAGTAGAATCTAAAATATTTAAAAAAAACTATCCGCTAATTTTTCTCTTAGCCGAAATCTATAATTTAAATGATTTAAAAATAAAATTTTTCTTGAAAGTAAGCTAACAAAGATAATCAGTTATCTTATACCTGATTAAAATAGAAATTTTATTAAGGGATGGATACACAACAAAACCATAACCTTCTAGAGATACCACATAATAAAGCTCTGATTAGAATTATTTTTAAAACATGAGTTTATCAGTTGTATTTCATGCGATATTTATATTGATATCGAGGTTAATATGAGTAATCGGAATATCAAAGAAATAATTTCCTCAGCTGCACGTAACTTGCATACCATTATCATCACTGCGCGAGAAGATGACGGTTCAATTGAAACACGCGAGGCGGAACCTTATAGTTATCGTCGTAAAGGTAAGACTGAGAAATTTTTTTGTTATGACATTCGCAGAGATGGTATCCGAAATTTTCATGTTGATAATATTATTTTCGTTGAAGAAACAGAAAATACTTTTTATCCACGCTGGATCGTAGAGGTTTAGGCTCAAATTTCATCAATAAAAATCAGACTGTCCTATCAAAGTCCACCTATTACAATGCAGGCCAACTTTAACAAGTCTAATAATAAATGAAACTAATATATTTTTTATTGATTAATTTACAATCAATTTAGCTTCTTTGATTTATAGAATGATCAAAAATTTAATTAACTATTATCTATTTACATAACTTTTAAAAATAAGATGCATAATTTTTGAGACAGTACTTTATTCTACATTTTCTTCATCAACGTCTTTCCAAACTTAAATTCAGTTATGAAGCCCAAAAGAAAACCGCCTTATGGCGGCTTTCTTCGAGTTTCAATACTTAGCGCTGTTGTCCGCGTTGATTTTGTTGATCACGCTGATGAGCTTGTTGTGTTGAATCTTGCTGTTGACCTTGTTGATTAGGCTGCTGTTGCTGTTGCAGATCCTGCTGATTCTGTTGATCTTGCTGGTTCTGCTGATTTTGCTGACGTTGATTTGGGTTCTGTTGATTTTGCTGGTTAGGCTGTTGCTGTTGCTGTTGATTTGGATTTTGCCATTGGTCTTGCTGATTTTGCTGACGCTGTTGCTGATTCTGGTTCGGATTTTGTTGGTTTTGGTTAGCCATTGGAGACGCTCCTTTTTCCTTTATAAGTAAATGAACCGATCTTTACGAGTTCAGTATTTACTCTACAGCCTTCTGCATAAACTCCAAGTCATAACCTGTTACAGACTAATTCAATGTAAAATAAATTGATTTAAACTATTGATAATCCATTTTTACACTTACATTATTTACCCAAGCATCTCGTAAATAATAAGAATAGCTACTAATATGTGCAGATGAAATCTATATCTTAAAAAATGCAAAATTCTAATTTTTAAAATATAAATATTTTATTTATAATTCGTAAAATTATTAACTATAAAACTTAGATTTAATATTTTTTCAAGACATCAAAACCTATATAAAGATTCTAAATACTTTATACAGGGAAGATCAAAAATTGATTATACACTCAATTAAAATATAAGTCATTTTTGAGAAGATTAAACAATTGGGTTAAGTATGGGGCGAAGACCCAATTACCGATCATTCTAGTCTAAATATAGTTAAGTCAATTAGTATATCTTTCCATCATATTATAATTTTGTATATAAGCAGAATCGTCAATCCCATGCGCTACGACATAGTTTCCGCAATCTGTAACCATCTGAAGATTGATCAATACATTCACTTATGCAAAAAGACCAAAAATAAAAACCAAAGGAATCGCCGCTGATAAAAGTTTTTCATGATATTCCCCTAAAAATGAAGGGAAATTTTATTTTTAATTATTAATATATGATTAAAACGAGGAACAAAAACAAAAAAAGTAACCCTTTTAAGATATTAATTACTGCATTATAAACACTTTAATTAAACATAATAATAAATAAAAATAAGTAAGCAAACATTTTATAATATATTGTTATCTAATAGTTTATTAAAAAACCTCTAAAAAAGAGGTTTTTTCAATCTTATTCAAATTATTAATTAAATCGCGACCATTTTTACAATAATCGTTTGAGTATCTTCTTTTTCATCGGGTAATTGCAAACGTTTTAACTCCTTGCTTTTCACCTTTAGTTTTAAATTCTGGTAGGTAATAATCGCAGGAATCTGATCAAAATACTGTGCATCCGCATCAATTTCTTCCTGAAATAAAGGGGTACCCAACTGATAGTCCAGACTTTTCAGGACTACATATTTAACTGTAGTTTTCATTGTAACAACCTACTTTCATCAAGCACTTTATTTTTATTTTTACCACTGTTTAAGCTTAGATGATACCGTTAAATGCAAATTTTGCTTAACTCTTGGTCAAACACACTCATTCGCTGAATTTTGAACATGTGTATCTCATATTTAGCTTTTAACAGCATGTTTTGTATAAATGTATACAATCGTAAGGGTGATTGAAGAATCCGCATTTCGTCTATACATTGAATACATCACCCTCAAATAAAAATGATAGCCATGTTAAAAGAATGTTGTGATTTACTCGAACAAAAAAAACTGAAAGTTGCTTTTGTAGAAAGTGCAAGCTCAGGCTATTTAAGCAGCCAGTTCTCGCTTTATAAAGAATGTGGTGCACAAATTTTACTCGTTGGACTGGTTTGTTATGATGCCAATCTGAAAATGTCAATCTTAGGGGTACCTCAGGATTTAATTGATAAATATTCACCTGAATCCCCGGAAGTGACGAATGCGCTTGCGATTACCGGCCAGAAGCTGTTTCAAGAAGCCGATTTGATCGTAGCGTGTACCGGCTTGCTCAAACCTGGTGGTAGTGAATGTAAAGAAAAGCCGGTAGGAACGTTTTTTGTTTCGGTTTTCTATGAAGGTCAAACTTATGATTATCGCTATCTGATTGATGGTACACCTGAGGAACGCCTGGATATATTGACGGAACAGATTGCTGATCAAATGATGGATTTAATTGATAGCAAAACTGCTTAATTTCGCGTCTTTATAAAAAATTAGTGGATGAGGATAATGATGAAAGTCAATATTAGTTTGTTTTTACTTGGTATTTGTCTTAGTCCATTGAGCCTTGCGACGGTGGGTGGCCAACAAAACCTTGAAGTTTTGGGTTATGAAGCCAAGGACCAAAAACTATATCTGTTGCGCCATTATCTGGATGGGCGTGGACGTCTGCCTCAACTGTATTATTATAATTTTAAATCCAAGATGCCAAACCAGCTGATTCAGGTCAATTCCCTATATATCAATCCTAAAACCAAGAAAATTGACTATGATCAGAATAGCAAGAAGTTTGATCAGGAAATTGCCAAAATCAAGAAACGTTTGACTCCGGTAGTTCCTCTTCCGAAGCAGAATATTCAGCTCAAGTTACTAAAGACCAGAAAAGGCACTGCACCTGCATGGCATGATCCGAAACAAAGCGTACCTAAATGGACCTATCAATATCGGATTGAATCAGGTCACTATAAGAGTCCAATACAACAGGCTATCAGCTATAAACCCGATTTAAGGTTAAATCAGATCTATAAAATTCCGAAACAGGATAAATTACTGGTCACTGTAAAATATTTAGGCATTCAATTTGAAACTGGGTATCACATTGAAGATCCCGCCCTGCTCAGCCATTAAATGAAGATTAAATAAATATAACCTATAAAAAAATAAGGTCTGACGAGAGACCTTATTTTTT